>JAQSYC010000058.1 GCA_029256345.1 Clostridia bacterium
TTTTCAGCAAGTCGTTCGGTCATTTCTAGCTGCAGTTTTAAAGCTTCTTTTTGCTTGAGCAGATAATCGGTAAACTTAAGACTTCTTTCTTTTAAGGATTGAATCTGAATCAAATCATACCGTTCTTCACTGGAAAGCGGCATAAACTGAGAAAGATAACCCATTAGTTTGTTTAAGTCCTTTTGCTCGTCTACTGGTTTCATGAACTGTTCTGAACCTCGGAAGTGTTCACTGAGTTCACGGACAATCTTTTTCAAATACTCCAGCATTTCTTGTTGGCTTTTTTCAGGAAGATCCAAAACATCTGGAGCCGACTCAAATGTTGCACGGACTGAATGGCCTAAGATACTAAGGCTCTTGATTTCTACCCGATCCAGTACTGTGATTTTGACTTGGTAGCCCTTTTCAGTTTTTTCAACTTCATCGACATCAAAAGCAACACCCACTTTATGAAAATCATCTTCTTTTAGTTCACTGAGGTTGGCTTGTTCTATTTTAGATAAATGCTCAAGTTCTTCTTCACTGATTCTATGGAGCTGAAGGGTATAGGTCATGCCAGGCAATAAAACGATACCTGATACAGGAATAACTAGCCCCTCTTGGTTCTTATTGTTTAAGTTCATCATCATAATCATCCTTTCTTTGGTGATATATAAGTGAATGTTCATTTAATAAAAGGTAAATAATCATTTAGGATACCTTATTATCTAATCACCTTATAATAGCAAAGCATCCTGTATAATCATAATCATTTCTTTGAGTCGTTCAGCCCTTTCCATTTCTCCAAGACATTGTTTGGTGGCAATGGATTTGACGGGATAAAAAAGTATAGAGATCACATTGTCATTTTGAAAATTTTTCAAAACTTTTTTTCGTTTCAGCTCTTCGAGTAATTCATTGAGGTGGTCTACACTGGCCTTTTGGGCACATTGGTTAGCCAGAGCCGGACAACTTGAAAACTGGTCCACAAAATAAAATATTTCGCCGTGTTCCTTGATATAAGTATAGTAGCCCCTCACGAGTATTTCAATAAGTTCACGACCATCCATATCCTGATAGACCTTGCTAAGCAAATAATCAAAGATCTCTTCAGAGTACTCATGGTAGATATCTTGCAGCATAGCTTCTTTACTCTCATAATAGATATAAACAGTAGCTGGGGAGACCCCTGCCTCTTTAGCAATCTTTGAAATAGAAGTACCATGAAAACCTAATTCAAGTATTAATTTAACAACTGCTTCTTTGATACTTTGTTCTTTACTATCATCTTTTCTTCTCATCTGATCACTCCTATTTATACATATAATAAACGACCATTCATTTATTGTCAACTGAAATTTTTTGTGATGTTCATGGGATATCTGGACTGACTACAGCTTCCGTTGGAAGTCTAGGCAAAACAATGTTATAATTTTAATCACTAAATCAGTTGGGAGTTTTTTGGAGAGAGTAACCGGCATAATAGAATGACTTTAAAGAAAAGGTGTTGATTGTCAGTGAAAACATATACGAGTGCAAAACGGTTCTTGAATGTAAGTCTAACAATAGGTGTGCTTTTAATGCTGTTTGGGTTATTTTATTATATGACACAACCAACAAAAAGGCCCCCGGAGGCCATAAAGGGAGAGTTAGATTTATCACTTTGGGATTTTGAAGAGGATGATATGACTTTTTTGAATGGAGAGTGGGATTTTTATCCAGGAAGTCTTATAGAATCTGATGAGATTGGCTTTAGGGAAGGGCATACCATAAGAGTACCTGGTAATTGGAATCATGAAACACTTATGCAGCCAGCAAGAGGTAATGGGACATATCATCTTTTGGTCAAGCTGCCACCCCTCAAAAATAAGCTGGTGTTAAAGGTACAGAATATTTGGATGGCACATAAGCTTTTTATCAACGGGGAACTGGTCAAGGAAATGGGCAGTACAGCAGAGGAGAAGACCTATTATGTAGCCCAAAACACCCCTTATTTGATAGCCCTTGAGCCAAATAGGCAACTGGAAATAGTGATTCAGGTATCTAATCACAATTATTATAATGGCGGTATTGTTAATCCTATTCAATTAGGAGATGAAGCACAGATGACAATGAGGGGACAGTTGGCCTTTGGTAGTGATATGGCAGGCTTTTTCTTATTTTTGTTTTTTGGTGTGTTTCATCTGCATATGTATCAGATGAGGAAACAAGAACTGACTTATCTATGGAGTGGTGTTTATCTGATCGTGGTATCAGTGGTGATTATAACCAGCGGAGAAAAACTCTTTATGAGGTTGTTTGGTGGTATGCCCTTTGAAATAGCTTATAGAATCCAGGAACTTTCGGTTTTTTTAAGTTTTCCATTTGTGATGCTCTTTATGTATACTTTAGAGCCAGGTGTATTAAAGGAAAAAACTTTAAAAAAAGTCATTTTACCAGTAGGAATTTATTTGCTGCTTATTGTGGTAGCTCCTTATACTTTTTATATCTCATTCAAACCGTATATGACACTTTATATTAGTTTGATACAGTTTATAGCGGCTTTTCGTCTAGTTAATATTGTTTTTCGAAAGCAGATTGGACAATTGCCCTCCAATGAACTTTGGAGTGTAGCAATGAGTATTTTATGTGTAGCTATGATGCTTTGGGATGCTATTTTATACCATGTGGGTTATGTTAATACAAATATAATTGGGAAAATAAGCACAATGGGTTTTTTAATGTGTTTGAATATACTTTTAGCAAGACGTTTTACCAATAAGATGAATGAAGTACAGGCATTGTCATTGGAGCTTAAAGAGGCCAATGATATAAAGGACGAGTTTTTGGCACGGACATCGCACGAGCTCAGGACACCACTTCATGGCATTATCAATATAGCGGGCTATTTACTGACGGAAAAAGAGTATACGATACCTCTGGAGCAAAGAGAAAATATTTCTCTTATACAAGATACATCGATGAAGTTATCCCTTTTAGTTAATGATTTGATTGATGTGATTAAGCTACGGCACGAAGACTTGCAGCTTCGTGTAACAACAGTTGATTTGTATGTACTTATTCAGATTGTATTCCAGATGATGTCTTTTGATCTACGGGGTAAGGAGTTAAGGCTTATAAACTTGGTAAATCCTATGACTTTTGTAGAAGGTGACGAAAATAGATTGAGGCAGATTTTATATAATATTACATCTAATGCTATTAAATACACAGAGAGTGGGAAGATTACAGCAAGGATTATTTTGGAAAATGGACAAGTATTTTTAAACTTATCAGATACAGGCATAGGTATACCTAAGGAAGAATGGGAGAAGATCTTTGAGGATTCTTACCGAGGTACTTTTCACAAAAATTCTCCAGATAGTGGAATGGGATTAGGGCTTTATATTAGCAGAGAACTGTCACGAAAGATGAAGGGGGATCTCTGGATAGCCTATTCAGAAATAGGTGAGGGTACGATAATCTCTTTAAGACTTCCGCAAGGAGAAATAGTGGATTTTCCATTAGATACAGTACATATGCCCAGCCGTACACCCTATATTGAAAGACCTCTTTATCTCTCAAAAATGGGGGTGTATATGAAGAGGATTTTGCTGGTAGATGATGAACCCACCAATATTCGGGTATTGTCACTGATATTAAAGGAGTCCTTTCAAATTTTTACAGCCTATAGAGGCGAAGAGGCTTTGGCTATTCTTCAGAGGCAGCCCATTGATTTGGTCATTACAGATATGATGATGCCAGGCATGTCGGGGATCGAATTGGTACAGTCCATTAGAAAAAAATATTCTCCTATTGATTTACCCATCATTATGACAACTGTAAGGAATGATGACAGAGATATTGAGCTGGCTTATCAGGCGGGAGCAAATGACTATGTTACCAAACCTTTTGGTGCAGAGGAAATTAGTTCTAGGGTGAGAATGCTTTTGCAACTGGCAGAGGTTATGGAAACAGCACTACAAAACGAAAGAGCTTTTCTGCAAGCTCAAATCAAGCCACATTTTTTGCATAATGCCCTCAGTAACATTATAGCACTTTGCTATGAGGATGGAGAAAGAGCGGCAGAGCTTTTAACACTGCTAAGCAGCTACTTAAGGCATATTTTTCAGCTAGGTCAGTTTCATAAGCTATTCCCTCTGAGGCAGGAATTAGATATTATACAGGCTTATGTAGAGATTGAAAAGCTGCGCTTTGGAGGACGGCTTTCTTATGAAACTTATATTGAGCTAAGCGGTATGGAAGAGGAGATGATGATACCACCCCTTATTATTCAGCCACTTATAGAAAATGCCATAAGACATGGTCTATTTAACAAGAGAGGAGAGGGAAGGGTAGTACTGATGATTACGGAAGTCGAAGAGTTTGTGCGTATTGCAGTAGAAGATGATGGTATAGGGATGAGTGATGAGCAGATCTCTGCGCTGATGAACCAGGGCAGAGGTGAAGGGGTTGGTATAAAAAATATTAAAAAGAGAGTGGAATCTTTTGGAAAAGCATCTTTGCATATTGATTCAGAACTTGAAAAAGGGACAAAATGTGTACTTTTTTTACCTAAAGAGGTGCTGAGGTTCACGGCAGAGAGGACTGTTTAATTGAGGAATTCATTATGAGCCGTTTGTTTGATAAGGCGGAGGGGATGGCGATATAGGTTTCGTTGGAACGTGGTTCAAATTCCTATACTGGTCAAGTACAGGAGAAATCATTAGCAATAGAATGATTCGACACTCTTTGCAATTTTATGATAGTAGTGTAATATATATATAAGAGAAGTAAAATGGCAAAATTCAATATACTACACAGTTAGAGGGGAATAGGAAAGTGATAAAAAAAAGTGCCAATTTTAAAAAGCTGGTTTGTTTAACTGCACTGATGATTTTTATGACAGCCTGCAGTGCATCTGAAACACTAAACGGTCCATTAGATCCAGATCATCCGGTTACAGTGACTTTGTGGAACTATTATAATGGGGCTATAAAGGAGCGGTTTGATCAGTTGGTCATGGAGTTTAATGACACAGTTGGCATGGAAAAGGGAATTGTTGTAGATGCCCTTAGCCAAGGAGATGTACAGCAGCTAGCAGATGCAGTTTTTGATGCAGCTAACAATAAGATTGGTTCTAGACCACTTCCGCATATCTTTGCAGCCTATCCAGACAATGCGTATCGTATTGAGTCGCTAATAGGACTTGTGGATATGGAAACCTATTTTTCAAAAGAGGAACTCGGTGAATTTAGACAGGAGTTTTTACAAGAAGGCAGATTTGGAGAAGATCATAAACTCAAAATCATACCAGTTGCTAAAGCCACTGAGAATCTATTTTTAAATAAGACCCATTGGGACGCCTTTGCACTGGATACGGGTGCTAATATAAAAGGGCTTTCTACATGGGAAGGAATCATAAAAATAGCAGAGGATTATTATAAATGGACGGATGAAAAAACGACTGAACCAAACGATGGTAGTGCGTTTTTAGGGATTGATTCCCTATCAAACTACATGCTGCTGGCATCTGTGCAGTTAGGGGAAGAACTTTACAGTTTTGAAAATGAAGTGGTAGTGCTTAAGTTTGACAAAGAAGTTGCTCAAAAAGTTTGGGATAGTCTTTATGTACCCTATTTTAAAGGATATTATACCAAAGAAGGGCGGTTTGCATCTGATGATGCTAAAACCGGTATAGTTGTTGGATACATTGGCTCTACAGCGGGAGCAGGTTATTTTCCGAATGAAATTACAGTGAGTCAAACACAAGTTTATCCCATTAGATGCAAGGTATTGCCCTATCCTTATTTTAAGGAAGGTGATCGGTATGCGGTACAGCAAGGGGCTGGCATGTGCATAACTAAAAGTGATGAGGCCCATGAATATGCGGCAGCGGAGTTTTTGAAATGGTTTATCGCAAAAGAGCAAAATGTAGATTTTGCCTCTTCGACAGGATATTTTCCAGTAAAAACAGAAGCACTTGATGAACAGCTTATTTTAGGGGCGCAGAATGAAGTGGGAGCAACTGTTTCAAATGTAGCTATTATAGAATCTATTAAAACGACAATAAAGATGCTGGATGAGTATACATTGTATGGTAATAGACCTTTCGAAGGAAGCTATGACATGAGAAAGTATTTGGAAACTGCTGTATTTAATCAGGTGGAAGAGGATTTGCAATCTTTTGAAATGCGTCTCGAGGAGGGAGAAGACTATGAAACCCTTAGGGAAGAATTCATTTCAGAAAAGAATTTTAATAAATGGTACGAGCAATTTTGGGCAGAAACAGATCGTCTATTAAGATAGGAAGTATAGGAAGGTTGATACAGGGATGAAAAAAATAAATTGGGATAGAGAGTCTGTTGCCTATAAATTGACAATATTTATGAGCATCATTATCCTTGGGCAATCCCTGCTTCTGATAGGGACTTTAGTAGCGGGGGGCGTCTTAAAACAGGCAGAAGAAACTGCCTTCAAATCTTTTTACGAAAAGGTGAACAACCGTAAGGATTATTTGCAAAGGGAAATGAAAAACCGCTGGACCAATATGAAGCCCTATACCGAAGAAATATCAGAAACCCTTAATATTTTTAGTCATAACGCCATTGCTTTCAAAGAAAGCCGAGAAACTTTTTTTGATCAGTGTGCACCGGTACTTATTGCGATGCTCAGGACAACAATGGTTACGGGAACTTTTGTGATACTAAATGATGAGTTTTCAGGTGCAGATGCACACTCTGCCTTATATTTTAGAGATTATGACCCATTGCTTAATGATAAGAGTAATAAGGACTTATATCTCGTTATAGGTTCTCCGGAAATCTCAAAAAAGTGGCAGATTCCTATGGAAGGGTCCTGGAAGTACAGTTTATTCCTAAACAAGGAAAATGAGGACTTTTATTATAAGCCCTATAACAATGCGGATTTAAGCAGTAATGCTGATTTTTTAGGCTATTGGAGTAAACCCTTTCAATTAGTGCCCAATGATTTAAAAATTATTACCTATACTATGCCGCTGTTTGATAAACAAGGTCAGCTTTATGGTGTCATTGGCATTGAAATAACAGAAAGCTATTTAAATAGCTTTCTGCCAGCTACGGATCTGGCACCCCAAGATTCACTAGGTTATCTTATCGGTATTCAAAATGAAGGGGAAAATCAAATACAACCGCTTATTATGAATGGAGCACTCCAAAAACGAATGATCCGAGAGGATGAGGCCTTCTTTTTTGTAAGTGAGGATCAGGATGCTAATATTTATTTGCTTAATAATCACAATAGCAAGGATAATGTGTATGCTTGTGTAGAAAAAATGGGGCTTTATTATGATCATACCCCGTTTGTCGGAGAACAGTGGTACTTGATTGGAATGATGGAGCAAAAAAACCTTTTGGTTTTTATTGAGAACTTGAAAAAAATCCTTTTGACTTCATTTCTAGGCTGTATGCTTATAGGAGGTGTGGGTGGATATTTTGTTATTTACCAGTTTACAAAACCTATTGTAAATTTGGCAAAGAGAGTGCGCCAATCAGATATAGACGGTACGACAGAATTTGGTAAGATAGGACTTACTGAAATTGATGATTTGTCCAGCGCAATACAAGTTTCGAACAAAAATCTACTGGAGTCTACCCTAAAGATGTCACAAATTATCAATCTCGTGGATATCTCTATTGGAGCCTTCGAATACAAAGAAAAATCCAGACGGGTCTTTGCAACAGACCGCCTCAAGACGATTCTTTTATTAACGGATGAGGAGGCTGTAAAGCTCTACCAACACAAAGGGTTATTTGTTGAGAAGCTGCAACAGATATTGAGCAAACCAGAGCCAGAAGAAGAGGATATTTATAAGGTTGGCGACTTGACTCCCAAATGGATAAAGATTAAAATGCTTGTGAATAAAGACAGCACAATTGGTGTAGCCATTGATGTGACAGAAGAGATTGAAGAAAAAAACAAGATTAAATTAGATAGAGACCATGACGCTCTGACAAAATTGTATAATCGCAGGGGATTTGAACAGCAAATCCAATTGAGACTAAAGAATAGGAACCTGCACATAGCGGCACTTATTATGTTGGATTTGGATTATCTTAAACATATTAATGATAACTATGGCCATAAATGGGGGGATATTTACATAAAAACCACAGCGGAACTGCTGGCCCAATTCAGTGAGGACAGATGTATTGTCGGGCGCCGTTCGGGAGATGAATTTTATGTATTTTTATATGGATTTGATAACAAAGAAGAAATAAGAAGGCTGGTACAACAGTTTTATAAAGCACTTAACACACACACAATCACCTTCCCGGAGGGTATCCAAAGAGAGATTATGATTTCTGCAGGACTCGCTTGGTACACTGGGGATAAACAGGAATATGATGAACTCATACACTGCGCGGACTTAGCTTTATATGAAGCAAAAAATGCACATAAAGGGCAGCTATGTGAATTTCAAGGAGAATCTTAGCCAGTGGTTAAGGTTCTTCTTGGATAATTGCCACAACTGGCATCATATGATAAAGTAGACAAGGAGTTATTAAAATGGAAAAGATACAAAATTTTAGTGTTTTAATGTACCATGAGATTATTCAAAAAGAGGATTTTAAGTATGGCAGCTATAAGGGGATAAAGGTTCAGTCCGGCGATAAAGATAGATTGCCACCGGTTTTATTTACTTATCTGGAGGCTTTTAAGGAGCAGATGAAGTATCTGTACGAGGAGGGTTATGTAACCCTTACCTTACAAGACCTTATTGATTTTTATTATAAGGGTAAATCGTTGCCAGAAAAAGCAGTACTGCTGACCTTTGATGATTTGTATCAGTCTGTTCTGACTTATGCT
>JAQSYC010000059.1 GCA_029256345.1 Clostridia bacterium
GGAATGACCCCTAAAAAGGAGAGTGTAACGTCTGTTCTCCCTATTTCATTCATGCTTACATGCAAGGGCTTGTTGAGCATGATAGCACCAGTATCCATTTGGCTGTTATCTTCACTCTTTACCGTAATGTTTTTATCCTTTAATACACTTGCTTTAAGGGGAATATCAAAATCAAATATATGTTCTTTGCCTACGATGAGTTTAACTTCCTTAGGAAGATAATAGTAGGAAATAATAATAGGACTTGCTATCACCATACAAACTATAAACATAATAAAACTTACAAACATCTTTTTCTTTTTTCTATGTCTCATTTCGCTTCACATCCTATGTCTTTTTGCTGTCATATTTTTAAAATATCCTTTTTTAAAGGCATTTATACAACCAAAAAAACTATTTTTATGGATATGAAAAAAAAGCATATGTATTTTAGCTACATATACTTTTTTTATACTGGTCAGCCAGTTCCTTTATTTCTTTGGCACTCTGCATCGTATTGGCAGTAACTAAACCGCCCATAAGCCTGCAAAGCTCCTCTTGGATTTTGACAAGATTTAACTCTTTTAAGTGGGTACTGGTGGTTTGATTTTTAACTTGTTTTTCGATGAGATAATGGGCATCTCCCATGGCTGCAATCTGGGGCAGATGGGTAATACAAATAACTTGTCTGTCTTTTGACAAAACCCCTAATTTCTCTGCTACTTTTTGGGCAGCCACCCCGCTTATCCCTGTATCAATCTCATCAAAAATAACCGTATCAATAGTATCTCCAAGTACCAGTACAGCTTTAATAGCCAGCATGACCCTGGAAATCTCTCCGCCTGATGCAATTTTGGATAACGGATGCATATCGTCTCCTAAATTGGTTCGAATAAGGAATTCAACATCATTTTTACCCGATCTGTTAAAGGTCTCCAAATCATTGATAGCTACTTCAAACTTGGCATACGGCATTTGAAGGTCATGGAGATGGCTATCTATCTTGTTTTCTATTTTATCTGCTATTTTTTTTCTGTCTTGTGCCAAGGCTTCCGCTAGTCTATTCAATTCTTCTTCTGTCTCTTTGATTTCTTTCAGGAGTTTTTCTTTATTGTAGTCCCCGTCTAGTAGTTCATTTAATTCTTTTTCACAGGTCACCTTGTACGCAAGAATGTCTTCCACCGATGCACCATATTTTTGCTTGAGGCGATAGATGATATCCAGTCGATTTTGTATTTCTACCAATACTTCCGGTGAATAGTCTATCGTATCTTTAAACGCTCTTATTTGATAGGTTACATCTTGAAGGTTAGCTTCTATCGAAACCAACTGCTCATACAATGCTTGTATCTCTGCTGTAATGGTACTGATATCCTGCACAGCCTGTACAGCTTTTCCCAAAAGTAAAGCTGCACTAAACTCACTGCCGCCGTCTAAATACTCATAAGCCTTCTCGTACTGCAGCATGATTTTTTCTGCATGGGAAAGCACTTCAAATTCATCTTTAAGTTCTTTTTCTTCATTTGGCTTAAGCTTTGCACTGGCAATTTCTTGAATCTGAAAGGTTAACATATCTTTTAGCTGAAGTCTTTTTCTGTCATTATCTCCTATTTTCTCCAGATGCTCTTTGGCCGATTGCCATTTTTCAAAAAGCTTTTTATAAGCTTCCTTTTTGGCAGTAAAAGCTTCTCCGCCAAAGCTGTCCAGCATCTTAATATGCTTGGATACCTCTAAAAGTGACTGCGGCTCATGCTGTCCATGTACATCAATCAAAAGAGCTGACAATTCCTTAACCATTTGCCTTGTTGCTGAACTATTATTGATTTTGTAAAGGGTTCTGCCTGACTGATAGAGCACCCTCTCAATAATAATCTCTTTCTCCTTATAGGCAATATGATACGACGTTAAGTATTTGAGTCCAAGCCCAACTTTATCATGAAAAATAAGTTCTACCGCTGCAAAATCTTGCCCTTTTCTAATAATATGCTTTGACGTCCTATTGCCTATGGCAAACTGTATCGAATCAATAAGCATGGATTTGCCGGCACCTGTTTCACCGCTGAAGATATTAAGGTTTGACCCAAGTTGTAATTCTACTGTCTCAATAAGGGCTATGTTTCTTGCTCTAAGATAGGTTAGCATTAATGACCCACTCCTAACTCTATGAATTGAGAATATCTTTAAACTTACTCATTACTTCTGTTATATGATCAGCTGTTCTTACGGCACAAAATATGGTATCATCTCCTGCAAGGGTACCAACTATTTCATCAAAGTTAAAGGCATCAATAGCCGCAGCTACAGCATTTCCCATACCTGTCAAGGTACGAATAACAATAATATTGCCCGCAAAATCCATACCTACAAAAGCATCTTTAAAAACCCTTATAACTTTTTCAGAAACCTGTTGTTCATAATGTGATAATGCAATATATTTTTGCCCACCAGCTTTACTTGACACCTTTGTCAGTCTTAATTCTCGAATATCTCTTGATACGGTTGCTTGAGTTACACTAAAGCCTTTGTTCTCTAAAGCTTGAGCTAAATCCTCCTGTGTTTCAATCTCTTTTTTTTGAATTAAGCCTAATATGGTCGATTGCCTTTGTTCTTTCATTCCCATTTTATCTGCGCCTTTCCACTATTTTTTTCCTTAGAATTTCAAAAAATTTTAGTTCTGATAATTTTACAAGTCTTGTTACATAAGGTGATTTTTCTATTTGTATAAAATGATTAGGGGTTAAATACATTTTTGTTTTGCCATCTATATTTAACTCCATATTAATATTATCGTAATGACATATCTTTATCTGAACCGTATCTTCTGATGACATAATAATAGATTTTGAATAAATGGTATGGGGACAAATAGGGGTCACAATACACACCTTTGTATGCGGCAGCACAATGGGCCCACCTGCTGACAGGTTGTAAGCTGTAGAGCCTGTTGGGGTTGAAACAATGATGCCGTCAGCCGGATAAACATCACAAAACTCCCCATTGATAAGTATTTCAAATTCGGCAATTCTCGAAAAGCTACCCCTTGTCAGATTGATATCGTTTAATGCATGAAAAATATGTTCCTGCCCATTAGGGTCTATCACTTTGGCCTTAAGCATCATTCTTTCATCAATATAATAATCCTCACGAAGAAGTTTTTGAAGGGAATCAGCTATATCTGCTGGTTCAATATCTGCCAAAAATCCTAATCTACCTAAGTTAACGCCAATAATCGGTACATCCACAAGGCAGGCTTTTTCAGCAACACTCAAAATCGTGCCATCTCCGCCTATGGCTATGACGATATCACAGACCTTATAAATTTCTCCTTCTGTAAGGCTTAAAGAAATATTTTCAACCTGCTCGGTGATATGCTGCGTGGCATAGACTTTAAAACCTTCTTTAACAAGCCAAGCTGCAATCGTCCTTGTCATATTTAAATCAGTATCTCTTAATAAATTAGGAATGATTCCTATATGCTTCATCCTCTTCCCCCTCTATAAAGCCTGATGAGATGCGCTTACCACTTTTTCAATAAGATCTTTCTGATTTTCGAGAGCGTGTTCACATGCTTTTTGAAGATGAATCAAATACTCTCTATTTCCCTCTGGCCCCTTTATAGGCGAAAAATCCAGTCCTTTTACACCCAGCCCAATACCTTCCGCGTACTCCCACACTGCTTGTATGACCTGTTGATGCACCTTGGGATCTCTTACTACGCCGTGCTTTTCCACCTGCTCCCTGCCGGCTTCAAACTGCGGTTTAATCAGTGCGACAAGCTCTGCTTTTTCACTGAGTACCTGACAAATCGGAAGCAGCACTTTAGCCAGGGAAATAAATGAAACATCTATGGATGCAAATGAAATATCATCTTGGATGTGCTCTGTTGTCACATATCTTATATTGGTTTTTTCCATACAGATAACTCTCTCGTCTTGTCTGAGCTTCCATGCCAACTGTCCATAGCCGACATCTACAGCATACACCTTAACGGCACCGTTTTGAAGCATACAGTCGGTAAAGCCCCCTGTAGAGGCACCTATATCCATACATACTTTGCCTTCTAAAACAAGACTAAATGCCGCCATAGCCTTTTCCAATTTATACCCGCCCCGACTGACATACTTCATCTTTTCTCTCACTTCAATCTGTGCACTGCGTTTGACCTTAAGACCGGGTTTATCTTCCTTTTGCCCATCTACATAAACAACCCCAGCCATAATGTACGCTTTGGCTCTTTCTCTTGACTCTGCCAAGTTTCTTTCTGTAATAAGCAGATCTAGTCTTTCTTTACCTTCCATCTATTTGCTCTCTTTCCCGATTATTGTTATGATTTTATCAGCAATGGCATCTGGCGATAACTGCAATCTTTTAAATAAGCTTTTTACATCTCCATGTTCAATCATACCATCTTCATACCCAAACTGGCTGCCTTTCACCAAATGCTGGTGTCTGACGAAATAAGAAAATACTTTTTCTCCAAAACCACCTTTAATTATACCATCTTCAATCGTAAAGATATAGTTATATTCATGTTTCATATTTTCTAAAGCCTTCTCATCCAACGGCAAAATACATGGGGCTTCTATAACAGCCGACTGAATGCCTTTTTCCCCTAGCAGTGCGGTAACACTTAGAGCTGTCTCTACCATCCGTCCTGTAGCCAGTATGGCTATAGTATTCCCCTGTTTTAAAGTTTTAAAACTTATATCTTGATAGGTCCCTATCAGATCTTGTGCGATGCTGACTGAGCCTCTTGGATACCTAATCGCAACTGGCCCATCAACCGTTAGGGCATATTTCAGTGCCGCTTCTATTTCCTCCGGCGCTTTAGGTGACAATATCTTAATATTAGGCATACTGCTTAAAAAAGCTATATCGTATATCCCCTGATGGGTCGCACCATCTTCTCCTACCAGACCTGCTCTGTCAATGGCAAAAATAACAGGCAAATTTTGAAGACAGACATCGTGTAAAATCTGATCATAGGCTCTTTGTAAAAAAGAAGAATAAACAGCTACTACAGGCCTGTAGCCTTCTGTTGCCAGACCAGCGGCAAATGTAACGGCATGCTGTTCGGCAATGCCTACATCAAAAAACCTTATGGGATAGTTTCTTGCAAACTCTAGCAGCCCTGTGCCATCCGGCATAGCTGCTGTAACAGCCACAAGCTTCTCTTCCTCTCTGCCCAAAGCCGTCATGGCTTTTCCAAAGGCCTGGGAAAAAGTCATCTCTGCACTTGAAGCGACACTTTTTCCAGTGGCAATATCAAAAGGTGGAACCCCATGAAACTCGCTGGGTTTTTTCTCTGCTGCTAGATACCCCTTGCCTTTTTTGGTTTTCACATGGATCAGTACAGGTCCTTTCATGACCTTTGCATTTTCAAGAATAGCGATAAGCTCATCATAGGAGTGCCCATTAATCGGCCCCAGATAGGTCACGCCAATCTGCTCAAATAACGTGTTTTGTATCAAGAGACTTTTAAGACTTCCCTTCGTCCGTTTGATGGCATTAACAACATGCCCTCCAACTAACGGCACTTGTTCAAGTACCCCTTCCACATCTTCTTTTACTCTCAAATAGTCTTTGCTTGAACGGAGTTTATTTAAATATTTGCATAATCCCCCTACATTTTTAGAAATAGACATCTCATTATCGTTTAGAATCACAATAAGATTGGTATTGCCTCGTCCAGCATTATTAAGGGCTTCAAAGGCCATCCCCCCTGTAAGCGCTCCATCTCCAATAACTGCTACAACTTGGTGATCTTCTCCTTTTAG
Source organism: Clostridia bacterium (assembly GCA_029256345.1). Classification (GTDB taxonomy): domain Bacteria; phylum Bacillota; class Clostridia; order Lachnospirales; family Cellulosilyticaceae; genus FMMP01. The sequence continues at coordinate 5,757 of JAQSYC010000059.1, forward strand.
GTCTCTAGCTACTGCCATGCCTAAGGCTGCAGATATGGAGGTAGAACTATGCCCTGTCTCAAAAACATCATGAGCACTCTCTTTTTTCTTAGGAAATCCACTTAGTCCATCTATTTTTCTTAAAGTTTTAAAGTCTTTTCTTCTACCTGTTAATAATTTATGTACATAAGCTTGATGCCCTACATCCCATATAAGTTTATCTTTAGGTGAATCAAATACATAATGCAGTGCAATAGTCAGCTCCACTACGCCTAAGTTGGATGCTAAATGTCCCCCTGTCTGTGACAAGGATCTTACCAAAAATGTTCGTATCTCCTTAGCCAGCTGTCTCAATTCATAGACTGCAAGTTTTTTGACGTCTTCTGGGCTATCAATGATCTTTAAAATATCCAGCATATCTATTCCTCTTTCTTCTCCACTTTGTCTGATACAAACGATGGGAGATTTCCAAATTTTCTATACATCTAAAAAATGACAATCAATGAGGATTGTCATCTTAGTTTTTATTTTTTCATAATATGACGCCCATATGCCCTTATGGATGACCCTCAAACCTTAACCCCCAGTATCAGCCCACAACAGGGCGTCACAAGTTATTTTTGAAAACTACGTCATAAGTCGCTTTTAACACATTATAGCAGTTAAGGCAGTATTTTTCAACTGGCTTAACCGCCAAAAAAGACCATTGCTACAATAATTCCGAGTATTGCGCCAGCCAGGACCTGCAGCGGCGTATGTCCTAAAATTTCCTTTAATCGCTCTTCTGGATTGAGATTGGGGTCTTCCAAAACTTCTATAATCTGATTAATAATGGCAGCCTGTTTGCCGGCCTCAAGCCTTACATTGGCAGCATCATACATGACTATAAAACTGAACACTGCAGTTATTGCAAATAGGACATGATCATAACCATAGACCTGCCCGATGCTCATTGTCAAAGCTACTACAAATGAGCTATGAGAACTTGGCATACCTCCTGAAGCAAAAAACTGTCTTAAATCCAATTTATGTTCGTAAATAAGCGTAACCAATACTTTTAAAGCTTGTGCAACAAACCAGCTCAGTATAGCTACCCATAATATGTTATTGTTAGAAAGCTGACTAATATACTGCATCGTATCCCCCCTTTAGTTCGTCCTTTTGGCCAGTGTGACTGCTATGTCGGCCAATAACTCTGTATCGCCGTTTATACGTTTTAAGACATCCAATGCCTTAACTGTCAAACGATCTGCAATTTGATAACATTCCTCTACGCTGTAAAAGCTAAGATACGTATTTTTATGATTTTTTTGATCACTTTTTACTGGCTTGCCCAAAACCGTATCGGTTGATACTTCATCCAGTACATCATCAATGATTTGAAAAACTTTACCAATATAGTGCCCATAAGCTTCCAGCGCATCTATTTCACTTTTGCTGCCAAGTCCAAGCACTGCCCCCATTTTTGTAGCCGCTGTAATGAGCGCACCGGTTTTATGCCGCTGGATTGTCTCTAATGTTTCAAATGAAATGTTTTTGCCCTCGCTGGTCATATCTAAAATCTGACCTGCAATCATCCCTTTGGTACCGCTTGCCTTGCTTAGTACGTATGCCGCTCTCACTCTTTCCATGCCACCATGGCTTATGGCATCTTCTAACATGTATTCAAAAGCTTCGTTCAGAAGCCCATCTCCAGCCAAAATCGCTGTTGCCTCTCCGAAAACAATATGATTGGTAGGTCTGCCTCTTCTCAAGTCATCGTTGTCCATTACAGGAAGATCATCATGAATCAAGGAATAGGTATGAATCATTTCGATAGCACACAAGTATCTGGCTATATCCTCTGTGCCCCCAACCGCTTCATACGCCAATTGCATCAGAATAGGCCTGATGCGCTTGCCCCCTGCCTCCAAGCTGTATCTCATGGCTTCATAGAGCAGCTTAAAGTCACCGGTTGATTTTGGAAGTGCCTCTTTCAGATACGTATTCACTAAAGTTTGATAGCTTTTCATATCGCCTTTCACTTCCAGTCCTCCCCTTCCATTTTTTTATAGTGTCCCTCTTCATAGACATAAATTTCTTGTTCGGCTTTTTTAAGAACTGATAAGCAATACGCCGCAAGATCCATGCCATCCTTATATTTTTTAATACTCTCTTCTAATGGCATATCTCCTTTTTCGAGAAAAGACACAATATCTTCTAACTCTGCCATAGAACTTTCAAAGTTCTTCTGTACTTTTTTGGGCATATCTACTTCTCCTTCTCATAAACTTTTGCCGTAAAGGTACCATCACTTACGGTAATATGCAGCATTTGCTCTGCTTCTACATCTTGTATGGATTTAACCATTTTATCCTGAGCTGTGGTGACTAAGCTGTAACCCCTTTTTAAAGTCATCAGTGGAGACAACTGCTCTAGCTGTCCGATCAGCTTGTCATAGTGATTAAAATCCTGTGTCAGTAAACGCTTATAGTGACTGCTTAGTTTTTGAACCAAATCATCCACTTCTTGCATCTTATCTTTATAAAATTTATCTTTTGTTTTAAATACAGGCCGACTGACAAGATACTCCAGCTTTT
>JAQSYC010000339.1 GCA_029256345.1 Clostridia bacterium
TTTTATCGTATTTCAAGTCCATTTGAAGAAAATAATACTGCGTGGAGTGTTGTTTCAGAAGATAAGAGAGAGGCTATCATAGGCTATTACAAGGTTTTAAATAGTGCAAATGAAGGATGGAAGCGTCTTAAACTGATCGGTTTAGATGACAAGAAAAAGTATATACTCAATAATGATTACAGCAGAATGTATTATGGAGATGAATTAATGAATGTGGGCATTGTAATAGATAAAAAAACATTGAGTACATATGGTGCAGATTTTTCATCCATACTCTATTACTTAACTGAAATCATACAGTAGGACATAAAGGTCAGTTATTGCAGGGCGGCTACATGTAAAGAGTGATACTTTAATATGAGAAAGGACGGGAGGAAATATCTCCCGTCCTTTCTCATATTAAAAAAGGTACTTGATTATTCGCCTTTGTGCTGAGCGTGGACAACATATTCATGTTCCATACGATAAGCTTTAGGGCTAATGCCATAAAAATTTTTAAATACTTTAGAAAAAGTAAGAGGGTCATCGTAGCCAACTTGTGAAGCAATCGTACTTACTGGGAGGTTAGTAGTTTTTAATAAACCAGAAGCCTTATCCAATCGATAATTCACTAAATACTCCTGTGGGGACATATTCATGCCTTTTTTAAAGATATTGGCTAAATAACTGCGGTTAATACCAATATAATTGGCGATATCATTTATTTTAATATTTTTTTCATAATGATGATCAATAAATTCTAAAGCATGTTCTACATAAACCTGATAAGGGTAATCATACACTTCTTTTGGCTTAGCAACAGCATCATGCTTTTCATGGATTAAGGCAGAAAGGAACATAAAAAGAAACCCCTCCCGCTTTAAATCATTGGCATAAGTTAACTGACTGGCACTCAACATGCCATTAATATAGTCTACCAACAGGTCTTCACATTCAAAAGAACCTATGCGGTTTTCTTTACTAAAAGAAGCATAGTTAAGACAGGTATCTGCTTTGATACCTTCAAAGCCTATCCAGATATAAGTCCATGGATCGTTTTGATCAGCTTCATAATAGGTTGTTTCATTGGGATAAATAATAAAAGCATCATGTTTTCCTAAATGATAGGTAGTACCGTCTACAGTATAAGTCCCCTTGCCTTCTAATATATAGTGGAGCAAGTACTCTGTACGTTGAATTGGGCCGTAGGAATGACAAGGATCACATTCTTCCATGCCACAATAGCTTAAATAAAGATCAACAGATTGTTTTTTTAAATATTCGAGACATTTATATCTTGCTGAATTAGTATATTTTGGTTTCATACTTTTCCCCATTCTAAAATCGTTAATACAAGATATTTTTGGTTGTAGCAGGAAGGAATTTAATTTGTTTTATTATAACATTATATAAAATTAAATTCAAATAGACGTAAGTTTACTAGTGGTCCAATCTTTAGGATAAGAGCCTCTTAGAAATACGAGCCTTATTTTGTAGAAAATACTTTAACTAAGAAGAAAAACATCAATTAATAGTTTAAAATGCACGATTTTGTTAGTCAACCATATTATATAGTAGTGGTTACATTCTAAAAAAGGGGTGAAATAGATGAGTATAAAAAAATACGGAAGTAATCCATTTATAAATAACTATCAGAAAGAGCAATACTATGACTGCTGTGATGATGATTGTTGTGATGAGTGCTGTGATTCAATATGTTGTGATTGTCCACCTGGACCACGAGGTCCTAAAGGACCGACAGGACCGACTATAAAAATGCAGGTTGATTAAACCTCGTTCTGGTGGGTGTTGACCTCGAGGTATTCAACTACTCGACGATACTCGTTGGCAAATTTCAGGCTAACGCTGATATTGCCATTGTTGTGCACCTTGATTTGCTCGACAAGCTCAATCAAAACATCCCTTGTGAGCTTATCAATGTTTTCAGACTTCCTAAAGGTGACTAAGAATGGGTTTTCCGTATCAATCCGATTTTCAAGCTCTGCCTTTTCTTCATACAGATTGCCTATAACCTCGTTGATCGCTTCAATCTGCTGCTCGTAAGCTTCCTGCATATTGCGGTAATCTTTGTGGGAAATCTCTCCATCTTTCCAGTCTTGATAAATACTTTGCTTGTAGCGTGTGATTTTAGAAAGCTCTTTTTCATTTAGGCGTATGGATTGGCTTTTCTGCAAGGGAGCGGTGTTAATGCAGGAAACCATTTCAGAAAAAGCTACCGCAAGATAAACTTGTTGCCTAATGGTATACAATACACCTTGTTCAAGATGATTGTGCCGTATTGTGTGTTTTGTGCAAGCCGTTTTCGACTGGTCTTTGTAGGTGCGGCAATAGTAATATACGTTCCCGCCGACCTTGCTTCGTGTCATAGCCTTGCCGCAATCGGCACAGCGCAAAAAGCCGCTGAACAGATACAGACTTTTTTGTTTCGGTGCTGTTCGGGTATCTCTTCTCAAAAGCTCCTGCACTTTATTGAAATCCTCACGCCTGATGATGGATTCATGGGTATTCTCAACAATGAACCATTCATCTTCGGGGACGGCTTCCTGCACGTGAATTTTATAGCTCTTAACACGATAACGGCCCTGCACCATATCACCTACATAAATAAGGTTTTTCAAAATGGTTGTCACAGTCATTGCACACCACAGTGGACTGCCGCCCTCAGCATTGGGATTTTTGTATTTCATGCCCTTGCTTTTCTTATAAGCCGCCGGGCATAAGATACCACTATCATTAAGTTTGCGGACAATGGCATTTTTACTCATGCCATCTAGAAACCAAGCAAAAATGCTTTTTATATTTTCCGCTGCTTCCTCGTCTACGATAAGGGCGTTTTTGTCCTCTGGATCTTTCATATAACCGTAAGCCGCAAAGGAGCCGATATGCAAGCCTTTTTCCCGCTTCTTATCAAAGGTTCTTCGAACACTTTCCGATGTACCCCTTGCGTGTTCCTCGTTCAAAACGCCTTGAACGGGAACTGCGATATTTTGAGCGTTCTGTGGGTCTTTGTAAGTATCAACGGGTTGCTGGTAAAGGGAAATAAACCTTACATCGTTTCGTGGAAACCAGTCGCCAAGGTAATAGCTCTGGTCGCCATTATTACGGAAGCTCCTGGCAAGGTTCTTGACAATTACACAGTTGATTTTGCCTTTCTGTATATC
>JAQSYC010000060.1 GCA_029256345.1 Clostridia bacterium
CTAAGTCCCAACTTATTTAATATGTTATAATGCCAAAACGTAGCCCAGCCTTCATTCATGATCTTTGTTTCTATCTGAGGCAAAAAGTACCTGCTCTCTTCCATAACAATATGCACAATATCTTTTTGCCAGTCCTCCAGCCGCCCGTATCGCATCAAAAAATCAAGAACATTTTCATAGGGGTATTCTATTTTTTTACTCTGAAAATCATAATTCATCTTACAAAAAGCCCCACAATGAAGTTTGATAGAATGGGCCGCATCCAATATTTTCTCTACTTGTTCATAGCCTATACTTGGATCTGCAATATAAGTTCTTATTCTGGCTGCATGATTTTTAAAGCGCTCAAGTGTTAAATCTGCATTGGTGTACTCTTTAAAGAGCCTATTATGCTTAAAAAAATCGTTGTGACCATATACATGGGCTATCGTTAAAATCTGCAGCAACAAGGTATTATCCTTCATCAGATAGGCAATACAGGGATTTGAATTAATAACCATCTCATAGGGCAGTCCTGCCAAATTGTATTTATAGGTGGCCTTGAGCTTTTCGTAGCTTTTGCCATAACTCCAATGGGGATAATGGGCCGGCATGCCCACATAAGCTTCATAACATAACATATCCTCGAAGCTTATAATCTCAAATTCCTGTGGGTAATACTCCAGGCCAATTTCTTTTGCCAACATCTCTATCTTTTCATTATAGCTTTCAAGGTCTTTCAATGTGTAGTTCATGCTTCCTTCTCACCCCCAGCAGTCAGCTTTTCTACCTTTAGCATATCAACAAATGCTTCCCATACGTCTTCTCGCTTTAATATTTTTACAATTGTAAAATTGGGTTTGATTACCCCTTCTAAATATCTATTCATAATGGTACTTGTGTAGGTACTTGTTTTGATTTCACCATATCCAAACAAGTTACAGGCCTCACAAAGCTTATTAGCAAGTTCTACGGCTTTATCATTGTCTTCCCCCCAGTTATCCCCATCACTACAGTGGAACGCATAGATATTCCAGTTGCTCGGATGAAATCTCTCTTCAATGATATCTAGGGCCTTCTGATACCCACTGCTAATATAGGTGCCCCCACTTTCTCCCCTATGGAAAAAGTCGTTTTCGCTGACCTCTTTAGCCACTGTCGTATGGGCAATAAAAACAATCTCGACATTGATATATTTTATCATTAGAAACTGATAGAGTAAAAAATAAAAACTTCGCGCCAAATATTTTTTTGTCTGTCCCATGGAACCGGAGGTATCCATAATGCAAAGTACCACCGCATTGGAATCCCTTTTTAATTTAGGTTTTTTATAAAAATATTTGAGATCATCTTGATGAAATGGGATTCTGCCTTTTTTCTCTTCTTGCAGCCCAAGTTCTTCTCTTGTATGCTCTTCACGTTTTTCCCGTTTAATCTTTTCCATCACTGTATGTTTTTTAGATAATCTGTTCCTGGCCCCTTTATCTCTTACTCCTGAGCGTTTCGCCCCATATTGAACTTCTATTTCATTAAATTTCTTATGCTGCAAATAAGGCAGATTGAGATCTTCAAACAAAAAGTTAATGGCTTCTTCTATGGTGATTTCTGTCTCATAAATATCTTCGCCCTCTTCGTTACCAACTCCGTCTTCCCCACCTTCTTTTGAATAGTCTCCTTTAGAAATCTTTTTTCCTTTCTCTTCTTCTCCGCTTCCAGCCACTACTGATTTCTGATTTTTTCCATACTTAAAGTAATATTCCTTTAAACCTTTTATAGGGATTTTTATTTTTTTATTTTTACTTTTACCAATAATACTCTCTTCTGAAATAATACTTCCTATATTATCTTTAATACTCTTTTCTACTAACTCTTTATGCCGCCTTCTATCCTCAACACTTCTATCTCTACTATTAGGCTGAAATTCTTTAAAAACAGTTCCCATCAGACCTCCCCCTAGTCTTTCCACAGGTTGTTGGCAGCATATTTGAGAATCACATTGCAGCAGTGATCACAGTAGCCATTATTTTTCATTTCTTCAACCATAGCATCATACTTTACATTCTGTTCTCTGTCCCTGACTTTGTTTTGTGTAATAATTCTTGAAAGCTCTCTTACAGAAGAAGTCAATTTTTTCTCTATGGCCTCCTTGAGAGGCTCATAGGCAGCATACTCAACCTTCCCGCCATTTCTTATAATAGAAAACATATAGGAGGTTACATCCTGTCTAAAACCTTTAGCTCCAGCTTGGGTAATCCCTAACTGCTCTTCTATTGAACGCATAAATTCTTCATCCGGACTTAAGTCTTCTCCTGTATTGCTATCTTTAATCTTTGTTTTATTTGCATAAGCCTCTGCATGATCAAGGTAATTATTAAACAAATCTTCTGCCTGTTCCTTGTAACCATGGATAAATGCCTTTGTGACTTCGCTTTCTAACATTTTATGATATTCTTTTTTGATAGTATCTTGTAAAAAGGCCAAATACCTCTTTTTGCCCTCTTCAGATACAGTCATTTCTTTGACCTCTCTTGCAAGTACATCCATCAGCCCAATGGGGGTAATACAGTTGCAATCTGATTCAGACAATGCTATATCAACAGCTTTTGATATAAACCTTGTAGATAACCCTGTCATCCCCTCTCTTTCAGCCTCTTCCTTAAGCTCTAAAATATCTATACGTTTAGTTGTGCCTTTTTCTATGATTTCTTCTCCATTATAGATTTTTAACTTAGTCAACGGGTCTACCTTAGCTGAAGGTGTAAGCCTTGATAAGATAGCAAACATAGCTGCTATCTCCAATGTATGGGGCGCCATATGGGATCTAAAATTTGAACTTCTTAACATTTTTTCATAAATCTTGATTTCTTGATTTAATTCTAAACAATAAGGCACCTCTACTTTAACAATACGGTCAAGTATGGCCTCATTGGTATGGTCTGATTTAAATTTGTTCCATTCCGCCTCGTTAGAATGGGCCAAGATAACTCCATCAAAATAAATCATCGCATTTTTTCCAGGAGATGGTATGCTCTTTTCCTGTGTAGCAGTAATCATAGTATGTAGATACTCTACATCATTTTTGAAAACTTCTATGAATTCTACAAGTCCTCTATTTCCTGCATTGAAGGCACCGTTTAAAGAAAGTACTCTTGGGTCATCCTCCGGATAAAGATCCATTTTAGAAATATCAATAGATCCCACCAGGACAGATGTATCCTGATTGTTAGGGTCAACCGGCGGCACTACCCCTATACCCTTTCTAGAACGCATTGAAAAATCTGTTTGAATAACAGGGAATTTTTCATATTCTCCTTTAAATTCATTAATAAGCCTGTATCTGCAAACAGGACATAAATCCCCTTCAATTCTAATATCCAAAGCTTCCTCTATGGGTCTTCTTAGATGTTTTGGAATAAGGTGGAGGGGTTCTTCTCTCATTGGGCACCCTTCTAATGCATAGATAGGCGGGCTCCCTTCAAGCAATCTTTTTATTGCATCGATAATGGATGATTTGCCGGCCCCTACAGGTCCTACTAAATACAGTACCTGCCTAGCCTCTTCCCCCTTCATAGCAGCTGAATAAAAATATCTTACAATCTTCATCAGTGTCTGGTCTATTCCATAAAAATCCTGTTTAAAAAAATTGTACCTTTTGATAATATCTCTTCCATAGATTCTCATAAGCCTTGCATCTTCTTCAGTTTTAATGATTTCTATCCCTGCTTTGACAAGCAGGTGATACATACGCTCATGTGCCAGCTGACTCACATGTCTATCCTCATTTAAAATATCTAAATAGTCAAGAAAAGTCCCAGTAAACTTATCGACTTTTCTTTCTTTCCTGTCTTCTAAGATTAGCTTAGAAAAATCCACCATATATTTTCCACTCCCTTACGAAGGCTGACTCTCTCTTTAAAAATATATGGCAGATTTTATGAATACATGATAATTTTTTAGTTAATCCCTATTTATTTGTATATTACCTTGTTTAAGGTACAAAATAATAGTATTGCTAAGAAAGAAGGTGAAGCTCCATGCATCTCAACCCTTATTATGCTTCATTACTTGGGTTTTACAAAGATGAAGAAGATATGTGTGAACAATTGGGTATCTGTTTAACAGATATTTATACAGATGAAGATTGGGTCTAAAAAGCAGCAGTAGGGAGTCCCTACTGCTGCTGTTCGTAATAAATCTCTGCATACTTGCCGATATCTTCAAGCCTATAAAATTTATCGCCATTTAAGTCCTGGGTCATGCCTAATTTCGAGAGGGGTATCTTCTTAAAAAGGATACTCATATATTTTTGCGGAAGATAAAGTTCTGAGTTGAACTGTGCAGCTACAATACTATATTTCATAAAAACAGGGATTTTCTTTTCATCCTCTAGTTCTTCTATTCCCTCTAAAAAGGCCTCGCTTTTAAAAATCTTTTTCATATATTCTACTAACTGCTTTTGACTTGTTATACGGTAATCTTCTTTACCACTTTTGCTAACTTGTTCCATATCTACATCAATATACAGTACCCCTTTTATTCTAGGGTAAACCGAAAGAATGTCTTTATAAAAAAGCCCTAGTTTATTTTGAGCATCCTGTAAAGTATACGTATGATCTACTCTTGAATAATGTGAAATAGCTAAAGAAGAAATAATCATAGGTTTAGTTTTTTGAAAACTTTTGTACCAAAAATCTACCGCTTCCACGTGGTCATTGGTATACCTCATACCATTTTTATATTGCGGTACATAAATGTTAATGCCCGCCCAATCTACAAACTCATCACCTGGATAATACAAAGGCATATCATAAAGTCTGCTGTCATCAATACTCCACACCACTACAGACTGCTCTAGATACTTTTTGACAACCTCATAAGCTCTTTGGTACGTCTCTTTATATTCAATAGGATTTGTCAACCGACCGGAAACGGGAAAGAGTTCAATAAAAATAGGAACATTATAAGAAGCCTTAATATCCGAAATCATACGGTACAAAGGAACCAAATCAAAGTCTTTTCCTAAAAGCAACTTAATATACGGTACTTTACGCTGTGCCATACACTTTAATATTTCCTGTGAAGATAGACCTTCCTCCAGTGTATACTGAAACACTTTAAAGGTCTGAGTATGTCCTATGATCTCTTCAAAGGCTAAAATGTCTTTATTGATATCTTTATTTTTTTCAACATAAGCACCCAAATAAATGCCGCTGAACGGCTCGTATTTCCCAAGCTCTATCTCTTCTCTGACATAAAGCTCCATATCAACATCTCTTTTGCTAATCTCATTGACGCTGACAGTTTCATCCTCATAAATATGTTTTTGACTGCAGCCTCCAAAACCCATCATGGTAACTATAAGCATCAAAAAAATAATCCCTATTGAGATAGTTTTCTTCATTAAAATCACCTCATAAGAATTATTCTCCATTTTTTATACTTTTATACCTACTCTTAATAGCTCCTCTTACTGATTCAAATACTTTTCTAATGTCTTTAAGTAATTAACATACACCCCTCCCTCAATAGGAATAAGGTATTTTTTATCAAACAAAGTATATCCGATGGATTTCTTTCCTCCCTGTACAGCACTTTCGTAATACTGATCCAGTGTATCGATATCAATAAAAAAGTATTCTTCATATTTCTTAAAATAGACTACTAAAAAAGATTCACCGCCTTGTTTCTTAAAATCTTTCATAAATGCTATCTGATGCTCATGTATATTGTTGATGGGTAAAAAGTTTTTTGATGTTTCTTTAGCGTCAAAACAAACCGCAACTCCCTGGATGACTCCAATATAGTCAACTGTACTTTTCTGTTCAAAATAAGCAAGTGTTATGACTCTTTTTTCTTTATCAATTGTAATGGGTTTAATAGGCGTTGGTACCTTTTGTACTACTCCGAGTTTTTTTTGTCTATAAAGCTCATTTGTTACATTAATCATCTCTTCAAGTTCATTGCCTCTTAGTCCCCTTGTATTCCAATAACCCATTATTTTTTCCTCTTTTCTTGATTTTTTGTAAAATATTGGTTAATATTAGATTAGATATTATTTTCCAAAATATAGGAGGTATCCATGTATCATTATTTTATTTTTCTCATACGGTGTATTCAGCAAAAATTCAAATTTTTCATATGGCCGCTTCATAAAAAAGCCATTTTCCTTGAAAAAAACAAACTCTACTTTTGGGCCGGCATACTTTATATGGAGCTAAAAGATTATAATAATGCTGCCGTTTGTTTTGAAGCGGCCCATGCTTATCTCCATCTCATTCTAGTCTACCAAAAATTAGGCTTATATTCAAAGGCTATTGAACTTGCAGATGAGAAGAAATACTATAAAAAAGGGGCTTTGCTCTGTGAAAAAATCCAAAACTACAAAAAAGCTGCTTATTTTTATGCTTATTTTAAACCTCTCTACGCTGCACGGCTTTATAAAAACGAACATTTTTTTTATGAAGCAGCCCAATGCTATCTAAAGGTATATCAACTCTCTAGTGCATTAGAATGCTTTAACAACTGCCAACTACCTGCTCAAAAGGAAGAAGGTCTTAAGCAGCTTGAAGAATTTGCTGTTGTGCTGTATTTCACCAAACACTTTGAAGATGCGTTCAAATTATTTATTAAGCTAGGTGACTATTACTCTGCCCTAGAGTGCTGTAAAAAACTTAAGCTTGAGGTGCTTACTGAGCAAACTTATCTCCTGATTGCTCATGCAGAAGCCGAAAATAAAAACTATGTATTAGCGGCCAAATACATAGAACCTTTTGACAAAAATAAAGCTCTTATCTATTATTATCTTGGACAAGCTAAGGCCGATGCCATCAGGCTTCTGCTTGAACAAAAAAGTTATGAAAAAGCTTTTAATTTATGTATCCATCACGAAGATTTAGATCTGGCTTATAAACTTGCCAATACTTATAATATTCCCATTACGCCCTCTCTTTGCTCTGGCTAAAGGATCGCTACAAAGTCCCTAGTTGTCATTAAAAATAGACTGAAGCTATTTTCAAAAATAACTTCAGTCTATAATAATGACTCACCCCTGCATATCTTGGAATAGCTATGAGGTGCGGGTACTGTAAACACTCTATTTTGCAAGTAAGCAAATGGGCCCTTGCACAGTTCAAATTTGATTTTGTAAGCACATAAGATCTGGTATTTAAGATCATATTTATTTTTAAAATACTTATTTTCCAATGGGTCTCCGTATTTTGGATCTCCAATGATTGGGTGTCCTATCTGACTTAAATGCGCACGAATCTGATGGGTTTTTCCTGTGACTAGCTGAACCTCTACTAAGGTGTATCTACCATTGGTCTTGAGTGGTAAGATTCTTGTCTCCACCGGCTTAGCCCCCTCTACATAGTGGCTACTGATAGTGACTTCATTTTTGTTCTCCTGCTTTAGGTGATAGCCTTTTAAGACCACTGGTGATGTCATCATACCCAATACAATACTCATGTAATATTTGGATATCTGCTTGGTTTTAAGCATCTCACTTAGCTCTTGCGTAGCTGTCAAATTTTTTCCAACTAATACAATTCCTGCAGTATTTCTATCCAGTCTGTTACAAGGTGCTGGAGTAAACCCTTTTGAAATCTCTGGATCATAACTTTCATTTTCTTTAAGGTAACTGAGTACCTCATCAGCTAAGCTATGTCCTTGGGGGGTGTCTTTTTGAGTCAGAAGCCCCATAGGTTTATCTACAATAAGAATATTATCATCTTCATAAACAGTTTTAAAGCTAATAGCCATTTTTTTTATCTCTTTTTGTACTTCAAATTCCTCAAATTGTTCTTCTGTAAAGAATATATTGATCACATCATCTGGTTTCAGAATCTCGTGACCTTGAGGTTTTTTTGAATTATATTTTATTTTTTTCGTTCTTATTGCCCGATAAATAAAACTTTTTGGACACTTCTTTAAATACTTCATTAGAAACTTATCTAATCTCTGATTCGCTTCTATACTTGATATAATTATCTTTCTCATCGAACCACCTTATCTACATCAACATGTCTTTAAAAATATTAGAATTTTGCTCAAGTAATTCACTGGTATAACATGCATCTTTTTCGATTTTTAATGCAATATTTTTTACAGCATTTATCTGATCAATATGTACGAAATGCACTTGTTTAGAGTCAATACCCTTAGCAGCTAACCTATTTTTAAGCCATGAGCCATGTTTTTCAATCCTTTCTTTAGCAGCGGTCAAAAAATAAATATTCCGCGAAGT
>JAQSYC010000061.1 GCA_029256345.1 Clostridia bacterium
TGAAGTCAAATCACCGTTTTTTAAAATCCACCTCCTGATATCACCATCCGTAATGATACCCATTAGCTTTTTATCTTCTACAACAATAAGAATTTTTTTTGCCGTCTGATCCAATTTTGCAATGGCGTCCCTAATAGCCATATCTTTAGTCACAAGAAATTTACCAACCTCCATATCTATCCTTCTTTCTCATCTGCTATAACTGTTCTAGAACTCCTGTGATATAGGCAATCTCTTCAATTGTCAGATTGACACTACAAGGTATATTTAAAATATGCTTCACATACTGAGGAGCCTTTTCTATGCAATAGGCTTGATTTTTAACATACATCTTCTGAGTGTGAATCAGCTGCCATATCGGCCTTGTTTCAACCTGTTTTTCTTTTAATTTCTCCAACACTACATCCCTTGTTAATGTCTCTTTTTGGATATATAAAGCATAAAACCAGTGATTGTTCCGTGCTTTTGGATTATATCTAAGAAGCTTAAATCCACTGCTCTTTTTTATCTGACCTTCATAGAAGTGATAGTTTTTTATTTTGGCCACTATAAAGTTTTCTAAAACTTCCAACTGTGCAACGCCTAAAGCTGCTTGTAAATTTGTCATTCTGTAATTGTATCCTATTTGATTGTGAATATAATAAAGTTGATCATCTTTAGCCTGAGCCGAAAGATACTTTCCCTCGTCAAGTAGCCTAGGCTCTCTTGCTACCAACATGCCGCCGCCACCGGTTGTTATAATTTTATTCCCATTAAAAGAATAAGCTCCAAAATCCCCTATAGTGCCTGCATATCTGCCTGTATATCTACCTTCTGTGTAGTGCGTTCCTAAGGCTTCTGTCGCATCTTCTATCAACTTAATACCATATTTTTGAGTTAAGTCATATAGCCGCTCTACATCCGCCATATTGCCAAACACATGCACCACAACAACCGCCTTAATGAAACGTTTTGTAAGCTTATTAACAAGTCCCTTTTGTGTTACCTTACAATGGTCTTTTAAGAACGCCTCTACTTTGTCACAATCTATATTCAATGTCTCATCACAATCCATAAATATAGGCTGTGCACCTAAATATCTGACCGGATTAACCGCTGCTATAAATGTGAGCGTCGGCACAATAACCTCATCCTGCTCTGTTACTCTCGAAAGCCTCAGAGCTAAGTGCAGCGCTGCCGTGCCACTTTGGCAAGCTACTGCCCCCTCTATATTTAAATAAGCCATCATATCTTTTTCAAACTTTGTGACGTACCCCCCAGCTGTAGATACCCAGCCATTTTGAAGGGCCTCTGTTACATACTTGATTTCATTGCCTTTTAGATGAGGAACAGATAACGGAATCATAGTTTCCCCCTTAGATATTGTATCTATCTGATTTATAGTTATTGAGATGACTTCCCATCCACTGGATTGTTTCCTTAAGTCCCTCTTCAAAAGAATAGAGGGGCTGCCACTTTGTAAGGGTTGTGATTTTTTGATTTGAGCCTAATAGTCTCGTAACTTCACTGTTTTGTGGTCTAAGTCTCTCTTCATCACATCGTATTTGTGCCTTTGGATTAATTTGTCTGATAAGCTCCTGTGCCAGCTGACCAATGGTTATTTCCTTTCCACTGGCAATATTAATTTCTTCTCCAATTGTGTTCTGACACTGTGCTATTTCTATAAACCCATTGACAGTGTCTTTAACATAGTTGAAATCTCTTGTAGGTGTGAGGCTCCCAAGTTTTATCTCTTCCATTCCCGCTAATAACTGCATGATAATAGTGGGTATAACAGCTCTTGCTGACTGCCTTGGCCCATAGGTATTAAACGGGCGGACGATTGTGATAGGCATTTCAAAACTTTTATAAAAAGATTCTGCTAACCGGTCGGCGCCTATCTTTGTGGCTGAGTAGGGTGACTGCCCCTGTAAGGGATGCCTTTCATCAATAGGAACATATTGCGCACTTCCATATACTTCTGAGGTGGAAGTAATGAGTATTCTACTGATTTTTGAGTTTCTGGCGCCCTGCAACACATTAAGCGTTCCTTTTATATTGGTATCTACATAGGCATCTGGCGAGTGATAACTAAAAGGTATGGCTATAAGTGCTGCCAGATGATAAACTTCCTCTATATTTTTCATGGCCTTCCTGACGCCATTTGGATCTCTGATATCCCCACTAAATACCTCTATCTGTTCTTTGATTTCTTTAGGCAATGTGTCAAGCCATCCCCATGAATTAAAGGAATTATAATATACAAAAGCTCTTACCCCGTATCCTCTTTTTAGAAGTTCTTCTGTTAAATGACTACCTATAAAGCCGTCCGCTCCTGTCACTAATACCTTTTTCATACCAGCTTCTCCCCTCATTCATGATAGTAAAAAAGAAACTGTAGGCAGTTTCTTTTTTATTATCACTCCATATTAATCTTATAAGTCTGATAGTCTCTGCCGCTATACTGGTTATCAAAGACCTTTATCTTATAAGATTTTGTTCTATCCTCAATATAAAAACAGAATTCCCCATAACAATTAGTTGTTGTATCATTCAAATGGATTCCTCTGCGCCTACAAGGATCAAGCTGTTCTAGAATAACAATGGCTTTTTGCACAGGCGTACCATCTTTATAATAAACATATCCCTTGAATAATACCCTATCTATAGCAGACCCCTTATCATATCGGCTCATAATTGTCTCCTTGCTGTATCATTGACTCCAATCAGCACAGTATAGGTTCGTAAACATCCAATAGATAATCTCTATAATCACTTTTCTCTAAAAGTATTGCAAACTCTCCTTTTTGATTCGTGACGGCATAACCTACGTTTTCTGTGTTCCTTATGCCAGATGCCTCAATCACTTCTCGAATCACAATAACAGCATTTTCAACAGGCATACACTGTGTATCTAAAATAGTGCCAGTTAATACTATCCTTTCATACTTATTTAGTATAATCTTTTTTTGTATAACTTTACGATTTTGCAGTTCCTGAGGTGTAATAACAATCTCTCTATAACCATTCACTATTTTCCCCTCCCTTATTTTTTATAACAAAGGAGCATATACTGTTATCTCATATCTCATCCAAGGTAATGCTTCAATAGCAAATAAGTATTCTCCCTTTGCATCAGTGAAACAATACCCCAATATACTCTTTGCATGATTTTTATTGCTAATTTCAGTTAATTTCAGTGCAGCACCAACACTTGGCTGCTGTTTTTGGTCATAGACAATACCCTTTATAATCTGAAGACATCTACAGTTTAACACAACCTCTAGTTGATAATGTGTATTCACTTTTAGCTGTCTGCCTTTTAATAGGATAGAAGGCCTCTTGCCATTCATGTCGCCTCATTACTTTCTTCCAGTTGTTCTTGGGTATAAATGGTTACATTTAATTCCTGATTGGACTTTGTCTCATCGGCGGATATGATCTGACCCCCCTGTTCTTTTCCATTAATAACCAGTTTATTAATCTTAACTTCTTTATATGTTTTCCCTTCAATCTCTATAGTCATAAAGCCTATCTCCTTACCTCATATCTACTTCTAATATATGCTATTTATAGAATTCCGTTACTGTTTCTCCTGCCAGCTCCTGCACCTCTTCCAACATGATTTGCATCTGTTGAAAGTAACTTTTGAAAGCTACAGCCTGATGCTGAAGGTCTGATGTAAGTTTGTCATATTCTTTGGCTGACATTTTAAAGGCCTTTTCTTTGATGTCATATTTAAAGCAGCTGATATATCCCCCTAGATACTGACTTTTTACATCATTTTCAAACGCTCGTACTATTTGAACAATATATAATATTTTTTGTAGGTCCATATCGTCTTCTGCTACATCTACTAAGCATTTATTTTCTCCTTGGGAAATAATTTGTTCACATAATTCTAACCCTTGCTGTGCTTTTATACTATACTTGTCTAGATAGTCCATTATACTTTCTATTATCTCTAAGCTATTAATATCTATAGATTTATGAGCATAACACGGCTTTTTGGGCGTGTTAAATACATCTTCTTCAAATACCTGTAAAAGCTCCTTATGTGCAGCCCCTTGAATAGCTGCTCCATAAGAACAGTTAATGAATTCCACCTCGCTGATTTGATTATAAATTTCTATATACTCCTCTAATTTTTTTTTGAAGTGATTTAAAGTGCTAGTGGTTCTTATTAGATTTCCTCTTATATCCTTAACCATTGTATTGGCTGTATAATCTAACGTTTTGTCAT
This sequence comes from Clostridia bacterium, assembly GCA_029256345.1. Lineage (GTDB taxonomy): Bacteria > Bacillota > Clostridia > Lachnospirales > Cellulosilyticaceae > FMMP01. The sequence continues at coordinate 4,223 of JAQSYC010000061.1, forward strand.
AGTCACAAATAACTGTATCTGAATGGTGTTTATCATACGTATAGCCCAAATCCTGCCCTATGAATAAAATAGGGGAGCACCCTAGCATATTTGCTATGTCCACACAGGAATGAGCCACAGACCCTCCAAAATAAACGCCTCTTAATGCCTCCAATGACTCTACTGTTTTAGAAAACAGGGAGGCTATATAAATTTTTTCACCCTTATAGGCCCTAACCAGATATCTGTTGCTGTATTCATAAAAGACGAGCGGCACATCTAATTCCAGATAATCCTTCATCATTTCATAGTTAGCGTCTACTGGATCTACTGACACAATCATATCTGGTATAATCCCATTTTTTATCAATGCCCCAACTGTCCGTCCCCCGCTAATAATAAAATAGTTTTTTAGCTTTTCTTTATTTGCCAACATATCTTTAATGTTTTGATCCAAAGAGGGTCCAGCCGATACAATGAGAGCTGGTATCTTTTGATTTGCAGCAATACAGTGATGGATGGGCGTACACTGATTTAAAATTTTAAGATTAGCCAACATATTTTGGATAAATACTTTTTTAAATCTATGGGCCAATCCCAGTTGTGAACAGGCATTGATGTAGCTCCAGTCCAGATTTTCCACTAGCTCATTATACTCTTCTTCATAAACCTGGCTATAGTTTCCAAATCCATGAAAATAAAGATTATTAAAATTCATACTATTAATTATTTCGTTGAAAATCACTTTTACCTGCTGACGGTCATAAAGAACCACTTGAATATTTTTTACTATTGATCCGCTATATTTACTATAAATCTCTGCATTAGGTTCAAAAATAACAACTCTATTTTTACTACATAACTTTTCAGATAATGCTTTAAGATAACTTCCTGTATCTAGACCAAATATAAAGATCACTGAGTCATACTTGATATCCTCTAATGTTTTTAGTAACCCCTCTATAGCCCTTTGATATTCAAGCTTATCTGCCAAATCATAAGAAATTCGTCCTTTTTTGACTTTATAGACAGTATAACCGTCTGCTGTCCTATATTTTCTCATAATGCCCCCTTACTCAATCTGTCGACCGCTTTAAGCAATATAGAGCCGAATAAGCTACCAGCTTGTAATCATATGGCACACACCTCGGTAATGTTATCCCATATGAGCCTTCTTCATTGGTAAATGTTACCCCTATGGATCTTTCCTCTTCTGGATAGACACTCTTATCTATTTTTAAGACTTCAACTGCTGCATGGGGTAAAGGTTCGCCCTTTGGACTATACACAATACCTTTTAATAAAATATAGGGATTAGCCGGTAAAGTCATATCAATTTCTAGAATTTCACAGCAAATCACTTTACAACCCGATACGATTACAGATGGTAATGTGTACACCTTTCTTCCTCCTATCCCAAAATTTAACATGTCTGCATTTTAAAAAACTTATCTTATATATAGCTCATATAAGATAAGTATCTACTGTGAACTCTTTAAAAACTAGTTATCATAGAATTTCACAGTAATGGCTACCCCAGCCCTGCAAGTAATACCGTATATTCCTTCGTCGTCACTAAATGTCATACGGGTAGCTGGTCCTGTAGTGGCTGCAGTACTTTCCCATACTTGAACCGCTCCGCTTGCCAATGGGCTTCCTGATACGTCTAAAGCTGTTCCTTTTAATAAAAATAATCCCCAAGTGCTTGCTGTAATATCCCTAGATACTACCGTACCTGATATTGCTGCTGCTGATAACAAAGTTGCTGTGCCTGGTCTGTAATTAGCCATTTTTATTTCCCCCTTAGTGAGTATAGAAGACTTGTTTCTCTTCTTAAATATAGTATGCTAGTTCCCTCTAAACGTGTCAAATTTTGCCCTTTTATGCTTTCTATGAGTAAGTGATATCCCTCTCTTTAAAGGCTTATTCAAAAAATAACTATAGCTTTTCCTCCTCAGAGAATCACTATAGTTATTTGATGTACATCCTTAAAAACCTATCCTAGCTTAATCTCTTCATTTACTTGAAACAGTTTCAGTATTGCTTCCCATAAGATATGTTCTGACATCCTAGTTTGTCTTGGTTCACATAAATAACGAATGGTCAGCAGGATTTGATTATCCTTAAGTTCCGTGTAAATAGTTGGTGTCAAATTGTTATAATAAATGAGGTGCTTTTTACCGGCTTCATCGATCTGCCCCCGAGCTTCTTCTACAGTACCCTGGGTGTGTTCTTCTAATAACGCATAAATAAGCCTTTTTGCCAATTCCCAGTCACTGTTTTTATCGATTGGAATTTTCATTTCGTGCCATATATATTTAAATCCTTTTTCGTAGTTTGAAAGAGGAAAATTAAAAACATGCATATTGGGTATATGTGTGATTCTCCCCGTACTTTGTTCCCCTGAAATACGATTTCCTACCTCCAACACACTAAACTGCAACAACCTAATATCTATCACATCCCCTATTTGTCCTGCAATCTCAATACGGTCACCAACCTTAAAAGGATTTGCCCATAATATATAAAGCGCTCCTATCATGTTCAAAATAATATCTCTCATAGCAATCGCTAGACCGGCTGTAAAAAACCCAATAAAGGTTACAATATGGGTAGCGGAATCCTGCCAAATAATAAGCAGTCCAATGATAAAGACCGTAACAAACAACCCCTTAGCAATTTTTTGAGTGGTAAATTGCTTAGCTACATCGTATGCTTTTTTACGAATAATCCGCATGGTATAACGTTTTATACCATACAACAAAATCAACACAACAATGCTATATAAACTATTGAGCAGCGCTTGCTGCATTGCTTCACTTTGATTATTAAACAGCGTATACATCCAATTCAATCCCTTTTACCTCACTTAACCTTGTTTTTATACCTTATAAGCCCCTTATTTTATCGATTCTTTTTTATTTTACTACACTCCCTATACCTTATCAAGATAGTCTCCATACCCTTCTTGCTGCATTTTGTTTTTGGGTATGAATCTAAGTGCTGCTGAATTAATACAATATCTTAGTCCCCCTTGTTCTTTAGGTCCATCTTCAAATACATGACCTAGATGGGAATCTGCCTCTAGACTTCTCACCTCTGTCCGAAGCATACCATGGGTGAGGTCTTGTTTTTTCTCAATATCTGCTGGACTTACTGGCCTTGAAAAAGCTGGCCATCCACACCCTGAATCAAACTTGTCTTTAGAAGAAAATAGTGGTTTTCCACTGACAATATCTACATAAATCCCCTCTTCAAAATGATTAAAATATTCATTTTTATAAGGAGGCTCAGTGGCATTTTCCTGAGTCACCCTGTACTGCATCTGTGTTAACTCCTTTTTCAGCGTGCTTTTATTAACAGGTTTATCCTGCCATTTGCTTTTTGTAAAGGCTTCTCTGCCAGAACCCTTATAATAAAGATTGTACCTAAACGAATGCTTCTTATAATAATCTTGATGCGCCTCTTCAGCAGGGTAAAATACCTCTGCTGGCTTTAGAGCCGTAACAATAGGTTTATCAAACCTTCCACTTTTTCCAAGTTCCTGTACATAGTTTTCTGCTACCTTTTTCTGCTCTTCATTCCAATAAAATACCGCTGTTTTGTAGCTTTCCCCCCTATCATGAAACTGCCCGCCCTCATCTGTGGGGTCAATGCTTCTAAAAAAAGCATCTACAAGCTCTTCATAACTTGTTTGATCTGTTTTGTAAGTAATCTGCACCGCTTCATAATGTCCTGTCGTATGTGTGCATACCTCTTCATAAGTTGGATTTCTTTTACCGCCTCCCGTATAACCCACTTCTACCTTTATAACGCCTTCGAACGCATCAAAAGGTTTTACCATACACCAAAAACAGCCTCCTGCAAAAATAGCTTGTTCAATATCCTTCATGATTATCACCTCCTCTTTATAGTTCCTTATATTATTTTATTATATACCATTAATACATTCCGTAGAAATTTCAGTCAACAATTAAACACTAGTAATCGTTGCTAAAATTTATTTTTTTGGAAATTATACTCATTATGAGTGGGGTGATTCATTTTATATATTAAAAATTTAACAGGAGATGAAAATGATAATTATAGCTCTATTATGTGGATTATTGTCTGCACTGGTAGTTACAAATGTTTTAATTTATATCATAAAAAAAATTTTTCATCACTTTAATTATGCACTTACTAATACATCCTACTATTTACTGTCGTCTATCCTCATACTTATTGTAGGACTCCTAATAGGTTTTTGTATAATCCGTATAATTTCTTGAAAGCGTGTGTATTTGAGCCAAATCTTATAGCTTAACCTATGAAATAAATTTTGCAAAGAAGGGGTATACGAATGGGAAAGATATTGTCTGTACTTGAGAAATATAAATTAATAGAAAAGGAGGATGAAAAGATGCCGTTATCTGAAACTTTAACCGAAACTTCCCCAGATGCAGTTACATCTCCTGTGACCAGTGACTCTTATTCCAAAGAAACTGCTTCTCAAACCGACTCCATGGACTTATCTGATACGCATCACTTAACAGATTTACCTTATACTAAAAATCTAACACTTGAAGAAATTTATGATTTTTACAAATTAAATACACCACTTATTACTAATACTGTATTTGTACTTGAGAATCTCATCAATGCCTTGCCAAATGAACTACCGGAGTATGTCAAAAAAACGACTTTAAACAATATTTTAGTTGCTTCATCCATGGACTTAGAACAGTTATTAAGCGATGGTGTAAGCAGAACAACCATACTTAATCAATTTGCTGATGACTATACCACTCAAAACTCTCAAGCTATTACTGCTCTCAAACAAGAAATTGATAAGCTTTCTGCCCTCATTAGCGATTACCACCAACAGATTAAAAATAAAGAGGTGATGGTTGGCAAACAGCTATCTCTCATTAAGCTTGAAGAAGAGCGCATTCATAATGTGCTTGATTTCTTTGAGAAATAAGAACTTATGATAACTATTGTTAATAAATCGTTTGTTATTAAACTCTTTTTAATACAAATTTTATGTGGAACGCTGAGTCTTAGCTTAGGACTTAAATATGGTATATCATCGCACCTTTCTAAATACACTGATAAGATTTATGACAACCTGATGATTGCGGGTATTAACGTGAATAGCCTCACCCGTGAACAAGCATTTAAAAGGATTGAAGCACAGTACATAGATACGATTATGGAAAAACAAATCACTTTGACATTGGATACTCAGCTATTTAAAGCTTCTTTAAAAACATTTATTAAGGATTCAAATTTAGATGAAGTTGTAAATGAGGTCTATAGCTATCCTAATCATTTATCTACCGTGGAAAAATGGTTATTCCTTCTAAAGGATCAGCCTGAAAACTTCGATATCAGATTTGATTTTGATCAAGCATCCATCGAGCTATTTGCTGAGCATATTATCGCTCAGGTTAACCGCAGATCTCAAGATGCTGCCATAACCATTGACTCTCAAGGCAGTATAGCTATTTCCCCTCACGCAAATGGCTACATAGTTGACAAGGAAAAACTCGTTGCGCAAATCAGTAACTCATTAATGTCCTACTCTGATGAGCTGATTAACCTCTCGGATTTTGTGACCGAAAGTTCTCCAATGAATACAACTGCTCTTTTGGA
>JAQSYC010000062.1 GCA_029256345.1 Clostridia bacterium
ACTTTTTGTATCAATTTTTCATTGATGCCTATGACATCTTCAACATCTACAAAAGACATTTCAATGTCTATTTGGGTGAATTCCGGTTGTCTGTCTGCTCTGAGGTCTTCATCACGAAAACATCTTGCAATCTGAAAATATTTATCATAGCCGGATACCATCAGTAGTTGTTTGAAAATTTGTGGTGATTGAGGAAGCCCATAAAAGCTGCCTGGATGTACTCTTGAAGGTACTAGATAGTCTCGGGCACCTTCTGGTGAACTTTTGATAAGTATAGGCGTCTCTACTTCTAAAAAACCTTCTGATTCTAAAAACCTGCGTGCTGACTGTGCCACTTTGCTGCGGAGAATAAGGTTTTTTTGCATATCTGCTCTTCTAAGATCAAGGTAACGGTACTTTAGTCTCAGCTCTTCTCTGACATCACTGTTTTCCACAATTTCAAAAGGTGTGGTTTCAGCTTCTGAAAGAATACGAAGTTCTTTTACATCTATTTCAATTTCTCCTGTCTTCATAGATTTATTAGCATCTTCACCTCTTGAAACAACAATTCCTTTGGCGGCAATAACATACTCCGAACGAAGCATTTCTGCTTTTTCAAAGACTTCTTTTTCTGTGTTTTCCCCGAAAGACAGCTGTAGGAGACCTGTTATATCTCTTAAAGTAATAAAAAGTAATTGTCCTAAATTTCTTCTTCTTTGTACCCATCCCGTCACAACAACTTCTTGCCCTACATGAGCGGCTGAAAGTTCTGTACAATGATGTGTTCTTTTAAGACCTAGCATTGATTCTGACATATATTTCCCTCCATTGGTGGTTTATGCAGTACGAGCCTATAGAAACTCGCTGCTGTATAGCTTTTTACTTTATGATTTGTGGTAATGTTTTATTTATTGCACTTCACTTAGCAAATTCTGTATCACTTGTACTAGCTGTGTAAATGGTATCGTTGCGGCTTCACCGGTATCCATATTTTTAACTTGAAGTGCCTGCTCTTCCAGCTCACTCTCTCCTATAATAGCAGAAAATCTGGCATTCATTTTATTGGCGTATTTCATCTGTGCTTTGATGCTCCTTTGAAGATGATCACTTTCTGCACTGATACCTAACTGTCTCAAGTTGTTGATAAATTTGAAGGCTTGTACCATAGCTTCTTCACCTCTATAACCAATAAAGATATCACGACGTGCTTCTTTTACTGCCTCTTTGTTTTCAGCATCTCTTACAAGAAGCAACCTCTCCATACCTGCTCCAAAGCCCACAGCTGATGTAGGTTTGCCTCCTATTTCTTCAACCAGTTTATCGTATCTTCCGCCGCCACATACAGTGCCCTGTGCGCCTATATCATTGGAGATAAACTCAAATACTGTTTTTGTATAATAATCAAGTCCCCTTACAATACTGGGATCAATAATAAACGAGATACCCATGGCTGTAAGTAGCTGCTGTAGCTGTTCAAAGTGTGCCTTGCATCCCTCCCCCAAAGTATCCAGTACCGTAGGCGCTCCTATGAGTTCAGATTGACATTTTTCATTTTTACAGTCAAGCACTCTTAAAGGGTTTTTGTCCATCCGTTCCTTACAAAGCTCACATAAGTGCTCTTTTTTGGTATATAAAAACGCTTTTAAAGTCTCATTGTATTTTTTTCTACATTCAGGACCGCCAAGAGAGTTGATATGCAGCTCTACTTTTTTAATACCTAACCTTTTCAAAAGTGTATCTGCTACTGCAATGACCTCTGCGTCTGCTGTAGGAGAATCCGTACCAAACATCTCAATACCAAATTGGTGAAACTGTCTTTGACGGCCTGCCTGTGGTTTTTCATATCTAAAGGTGGGTGAGATATAATATAACTTAATAGGCTGCGCCTCTGCATGCATGCCGTGTTCCAAATAAGCCCGTACAACAGGTGCCGTGCTTTCGGGTTTAAGTGTAATATCATTTTCTCCTTTATCAACAAAGGAATACATCTCTTTGTTGACAATATCAGTTGTCTCTCCTACACTTCTTTTAAAAAGCTTTGTGAACTCAAATATAGGTGTTCTAATCTGATTAAATCCAAAATCATCACATAAATTTCTAATGATTTCTTCTATATCAAGCCACTTTCTCATTTCATCGCCAAAGATGTCTTTGGTGCCTTTAAGTGCTTTAATTTCTTTCATAGTTGTTCCCCTTTCTTTTGCTCGATAACTTTTTACCACTAAAAAACGTCCCTGACATAACTGTCAGGGACGATATGACCGTGTTGCCACCCTGTTTCAAAAACGTTTTTACGTTTTTGCTCTCAAAGCCTATAACGCTAGCTATGCGTTGCTCCCTACTGTATTTCAAAAGCACTCTCTGAGATGTCTTCTAATCTTGTGTAAGCTCACAGCAACTCACTTACTCTCTGAAGGTAAGACTATACTTCTTCTCATCATGGATTTCTATTATTTTATTACTATATATTGTATCAAAATCTACTATTTAGTCAAGCCCTTAAAATACTAATTCATCAATAGCTTCTACCAAACTGCCTATGGCTGGTTTGCTTATCTGTCTGTCTGCTCCTACTTTTTCTCCTTTATGGAAAAGATCATCTGTAATAAGAGAGGAAAAAATCACTACCGGCAATGTATTAAGGATATTATCTTCTTTAATCCTTCTTGTAACTGTATGTCCATCCAATATAGGCATTTCGATATCTGTTATTAGTAAATCTATTTCTTTTTTATAGCCTTCACCATACTCTTCTTTAAGCTCATAAATAGCCTGAAGAACATCTTGTCCATTTTCAAAAAGCTTAAGACTCGTATATCCTGAAGCGGTCAGAACCTCCTTTAGGAGTGCCCCAATCGTTTTAGAGTCCTCTGCTATATAAATCTTTTTGCCCGCTCGTTCTGGTTTTACAGCTATGGTGTCTTTACTCTTTAAATAAACATTGTCTGCTTCTGATAAATCTGAAATAATTTTTTCAAAATCTAGTAAAAGAAGGATGCCATTATCTGTCAAAATATTGCCGACTGTAAGCGATGCTTTTAATAAACGATCTGGTTTAGTAATATCTGACCATCTGATTCTTTGTATGCCTACAATACTATCCACTACAAACATGACCTCCTGCCTATTGAATTCACAGACTAATGCCATTTTACTTGTTGTCAGTTCTGTAGGTTTTTTGTCTAATATGTAACTTAAATCTACAACCGTCATCACTTTATCTCTTACATTAGTAAGCCCTAATATACTTTTATTGGTAACAGTAGCAGGTCTCACTTCGCTGAGCTGAATGATTTCTCTAGACTTTAATACGTTGATACAATAAGCATTCCCATTAACTATGAATACAATAATCTCTAATTCGCCTGTCCCTGCTTCTAATAAAACTGAACTACCCATCTTATCACTTCCTTATTGTCATTGTTTCACTTACAAATGCTCTTGTATTTTTTAACATTTTTTGACTTATTATTTATTATACTTTAATTCTTTTTGGAATTCAATTACAAAATACCTCTCATCCTTGAATGAGAGGTATTTATTTAATATTTTAATAACCTTCTTTTTGAACCGTTTCTGCATTTGTAACAATTGCAATACTTTTACTTGTTCCAAGTCTGTCAGCACCTGCTTCTATCAGTGCATGAGCAGTAGCTGCATCTCCAATACCCCCGGCTGCTTTTATCTTAATCTTATCTCCAACCGTTCTTTTCATCAAACTGATATGCTCAATAGTTGCTCCTCCTGTACCAAAACCTGTCGATGTTTTGACAAAATCCGCCCCTGCTTCCATAACCAGTTCTGTCGCTTTTACAATTTCATCCGCTTCAAGATAACAGGTCTCTATAATAACCTTTACAATCACATTCTCATCTACTTCTTTTGCTGCCTTAACAACTTCTTCTATATCATATTTAACATAGTCATATTTTTCATTTTTTAAGGCGCCAATGTTAATGACCATATCCACATCTGTGGCTCCTTTGATAACTGCTTCTTTTGCTTCGAAGGCTTTAGCTGCTGAAGTCTCATTTCCAAGCGGAAACCCCACTACTGTCGTAATACCCACTGGTGCTTCACTTAAAAGATGTGTCGCCATGCCTACATAACAGGTTGGTACACATACTGTTTTAAATTGATAGGTGATGGCTTCTTCACAAAGTTGTTTGATATCTTCTTCTGTTGCCGTAGCTTTTAAACACGTATGATCTATTGTTTGTGCTATATTTAGCATATTTCCCCTTCTTTCCCTACTTAATAATAGATTATAAATTGAATTAAATTTATATTAGCATACATCTTCAGTTTAGTACAAGTCTTAATCCCACTTTATTGTTTTACCACTTGCTTTTATTATTTTTATTTATTTTATTTTGCATATAATATACGGCTCATCATATATATGTATTAGGACATCTTATAAAAAAAGGAGGGTAATCATGTCTAATCCTAGATTTATGGTATTTAAGTTAAAAGATCTCAGAATTCCTCTTATCATTGTATGCATTGCTGTTGTACTTTTTGTGTTTTTGCTTTTTAGAAACAAAGATGCAACACAAACCTTCGCCCCATCTGATACTTATCAAGACGGCAAGTACATAGCAGGAATTTCGTTATCTGATGCAGAAATGGATTTGATTGTGGAAGTTAAAGACAGCAAAATTGCTTCCATATCCTTAGCAGGCTTAGATGAAAAAACATCTACTCTTTACAAGGATTTAGCATATGGCATCGACTATGTTGATACGTATGTAACTGCTACTCAATCTTTAGAGCTTCCTCAAAACACCAATGCTTCAGCAGCAACCAATATGCTTATGGATGCTGTTAAAGTAGCTCTTTCAGATGATGAAGATATGCAAATTACATCCACTTATGAAAAAGTAGATTTAATAAATGCAGAATCTGCTGCAAACATTTCATTAGATGAAATCAATATTGAGACACCTAATGAGCAAGTGGATGCAACGTCGGCTGCTGAGCAGCCTGAAGATGCAGACAAGGCTGACAAGGTAAACCTTGAAGATTCTGAACACACTTCTATTATTGAAGAAGAAGTTATCGAAGAATAATAAAAAAGACTATTCCCAACTCAAGGGGATAGTCTTCTTTTATACCTTATTTTTAAATTTTAAAACTAAGGTTTTCAAAACTTAATAAGTATACTAGAATATATTAGAGTGAAAAGTACTATGATATTATTAAACCACTTCACTATGGGGGTAAGTATGTTAACAGATTATTTATTTAAAAAGGTTGCAAAAGGTCGTACTGATTTTAAAGATAGGCATTTTAGAGGACAGATAGGCTACCTGTGCGGAGTCGTAGGTATTGTTATTAATCTCATACTTTTTTTTGTTAAAGCTGCTATTGGGTTATTAATCTCCTCGGTAGCGGTCTTAGCTGATGCTTTTAATAATCTCTCAGACGCCGCTTCTTCTGTTATTACGATTATAGGTTTTAAGCTTTCTAATAAACCCGCTGATAAAGAACATCCTTATGGTCACGGTCGAATAGAATATCTCTCTGCACTGATCATCGCTTTTTTAGTGATATTAGTCAGCTTTCAATTTATAAAAACTTCAATAGATCGTATTTTAAATCCTGCACCTGTTGTTTTTGAATGGATTCCTTTTATACTGCTTTTTATCTCTATTTTTTTCAAATTATGGCTATCTTTATTTAATAAAAAACTAGGAGATAAGATTAACTCTGCTTCTCTTAAAGCCACTGCTACGGATGCCATGGGCGATGCATTTACTACTTTTGTTGTTGTTATCTCTTTTTTTGCTGCCCAGTTTACAACTTTCCCTATTGACGGTTATGTAGGCTGTTTAGTCGCTATTTTTATTCTTTTTGCAGGTTTAAATTTAATAAAAGATACCATCAACCCTCTTATTGGTGAAGCGCCTGATAAAGAACTGGTTAAAGATCTTACTGAAGGTGTGCTCTCTTATGACTATATTACAGGTGTCCATGACCTTATTGTTCATAACTATGGGCCTTTTAGAACGATGGCTTCCATCCATGCTGAAATTCCTGCTGATATTTCCATTATGACTATCCATGAAATCATTGATAAGGCTGAAAGAGAGCTGAGTGAAAAACTGCGTCTTCATTTAGTCATCCATATGGATCCTATTTGTATTATGACAGAAGAAATGGCCAAAATTAAAAATGAAGTTATGAAAATCATCAAATATAATCCCCTTATTAAATCGATGCATGACTTTAGAGTCTCTGGAGAATGTCCTAAAAAAAATCTTATCTTTGATATTGTTGTAGATGCTCATCGTCTTGGAAAAATTCTATCTGAAGAAGAAATCAAAACAATGATCAAGCAGGCTATCCATGAAATTAATCCTGATTACCACTGCATCATAACTATTGATAAAGACTATTAATCAGCTTGTCTACTGATAGATATCCGAGAACTCAATACTTATCTTATCCATACATTTTTCTTTTAACGGTGGTAGATCGCATGCTTCCTTATAATCACTTATTGTTATATCCGGCAGTTTCACAACAAATTCACTGCCTTCACCCAGTTTACTTATGACACTAATGTTTCCTCCATGCATTTCTACCAATTGTTTTACTAAAAACAAGCCAATCCCGCTTCCTTCTCTTTTTCTCTTAAGGGATTTATCAACTTGTATAAATCTCTTAAATATTGAATCCTGCATATCTGCTGCAATACCTATTCCTCTGTCTCTAACCGCTATACAGACATAACCTTGTTCTAAAAATACATTCACTAAAATGGCTCCTTTATTCTTGCCATATTTAACGGCATTTGATAAGAGGTTTAATAAAATTTTTTCGATGCTTTGAGGATCGCAGGCTATAATCTTTTCTTCTGCCTCTGTATCAAACGTTAAGCTAACACCTTTATTTTCAATATGCTTTGCAACAGCTATAGTGACATCTTCCGTTAATTTAATAATATCTACATTATTAAACCTAAGCTCAAACCCAGAAGCTTCTATTTTTGTTATATCTATTAAATTATTGATAAGCCTCAATAACCTATAGGTATTTTTTCTTATCATTTCATTGTATTTATAAAATCTGATATCGTTTTGATTCTCACTTTTTAAAACACACTCAATCATCTGCTCTGCACTATAAATAACATTTAATGGTGTTCTAAATTCATGAGAAATATTAACAAAAAAATCTGTTCTTAATTTATCATATTCTTTTAATTTTAAATGTGCTTCTTCTAACTCTTTTTTACTTTTTAAAATATTTTTTTTGTTTATAAAATCCCTATGAAAATAAGTGTAATTCAAGGTAGATGTGATTTGAATAAGCAAAAAAGTGATGATGAGATTAACCAAATGGCTATACAAAATCTGGGTATTCTCAATGGCTAAAAAAAGCCCCACGATAAAAATAGTTTCTGAAACAAGATAGAAAAGGAATGCTTTAAAAGGTTTTATAAAAAAACACGCGGCAAAGCAAAACATACAAATAATATAGGCCGTTATACCGCCTGTAATTTTTGTAGAATTAATTCCCATAAATGTACACCAAGCAATCACTATAGATAAAAAACTAGTATTCAATATTTTTATATAAAAAAAGTTCGCATGATTTTTGATAAATTTAAATACCACAAGCCATATTAATAAGATAAAAAAAATAAATAGATGTGAAATATGTAGATAAAAGTAAGCAGATGTTTTATACTGCATGACTTTGTAAACACTTAAATCAATGACAATTAACAGGATATTAAGAATGACTAATACAACCCCTAATACTTGACATCTTTTAGCGTTTTCACCTATTCTTATTGCTTCAAACTCTTTTTCCATCTGTTTCGAACCTTGTTCAATGCCGCTGTACAAAAAATGATTATTTTTAAATAACATGATTATCGCCTCAAAAATATATTTTTCAATCTGTTATATTATATATTATTTTGATTTTATTGTATATTCAAAATAATCGACAACAATTTCACCTAAAAAATACTATTAATCAGGGTTGATTTTTGTTATTTCTTGTTATCAAATAAAGGTCCTATTCTATCGATACGATTTGTCCAAATCCCCCCTGTAAAATAAGTCGGCAATGCTTCTAGATCTTCTTTTTTATCAAATCCTTCTGAAAATCTCCCATCCCCTAATACAACAATGACCTGTGTATTCGCTCTATTCATCCTCTGCATAAATTTATCAGGCCATCCCCATAAATA
>JAQSYC010000063.1 GCA_029256345.1 Clostridia bacterium
TGACTTTTTACTTCTTGTTTTGTAATGCAAGGCAATATGGGTTCTCCCTGATTGGAAAACATCAATTCATCTGCTATATGTACATACTCATCATTTATTCTAATAAGCATAGTACATATCGAATGTCCTGGAAATTCTATCATTTCAACTTCATGCCGTCCAAATTGTATCTTATGAGATCCTTCAACAAGCACATTGGGAGTAAAATAATGGTGCTCTTCTTTTAGCGTCCACCTATCAAGAGTGTTCTGATAGGTGCTGCTTCCATACACGCAAAGCTTAGGCAATACTTTTAATCCTTCCATATGATCATCATGAAAGTGTGTGATAATTACTTTTTCTACTTTTAAATGCTCTGTGTCCAACTCCTTAATAACTTCTGCCATTTGATGCTGATACCCTGTATCTATAAGAACTACCTTGTCTTCATTTATCAATGCTGTTATCCTGTTTCCAAAATGCTGACCGTGTTTTGGTTCAAAAATATATTCTATAATCCCTGATGATAATTCTTTTTTTAACATTTCCTCTTCCTTCCAAGTAATACTTTTTTAGTTTCTATCTATTTTTCTGTACTTTAAACTTTTTATTTTTTAGTGTTTTTATAAGCTTCTACTCAATTTCTCAGCAGCCTCTTTTTCATCTGTTACGAAAAATATATTTCTCCCGTTGTTACTCTCATAGATGAAATCTTTCAAGCTTTTGCTCGAATAGACCGAAAAATCCCCCACTATTGCAATTTTCATCTGATAATTAATGAATTTTTGCAAAATGTCTCCTGCCAGTTTTGTGCTTAGATTAAAAAAATCTTCACATATTACCGCTTTATCTAAAATCATGCCATCACAATCCACCTCATATCTTACAGTTGCCATCAGATCAAGTGCTGACTGAACATCCGTTATTAATATCTCATTACTCTTTACAACAGCAACTTCTACATTATTCTCTTTTAATACCGTTATTTCCATAACTTATCCTCCAATTTATAATCTAACTTTATCCATTAATTTTTCTAGATAAATAGATTTCATTTGTTTACTGGCCATAGCTTGTTTGATAGGGGGAAGCTTTAATATTGCAGACAAAACAGCGGCCATAGCCCTATGACTTCCAAAAGCTTGATTATCAAAAATCAAATCTTGTAATTGTCCCTTTTCTATAGCCATTAACACAAGCCTATGAACTGAATTGACAGGGGTAATGATTTTCTCTGCACGCCTCTTTAACAAGATGCTTTTCTTAGGACAGGACCTTGCACAAACTCCACATCCCAGACAGATTTCCTCATTGATTTTAATCTTTTTCTCTGCCTCACCTTTTGATAAACCTTCAAATGAAAAATCAATCGCTCCAATAGGACAGACCTTAACACATTTGCCACATTTGCTGCAGCTCTCATGGTTAACTGCCGGGATATATCCCGTAGTTTGTACCGGGTGCAGCATTCCAAAATTCTTGGCTGCAATCATCGCTTCGCAGCAGCAGCCACAGCAATTACAAATAAATGTTACGCCCTCTCTGACATTTTCTCCGCACTGTACAAGATTATTTTCATAAGCTTGATGTAAAAGCTCAAGGCATTCCGAAGCCTCTACCCTTCTAGCATGGTTATGTTTCACCAAAGACGTGGCTGTGCTGTTAAAAGTCATACAGATATCCATCGGCGCATCACAAGCCTTCCCTATATGATGCATCTTATGTCTGCAATAACATGTACTGATCCCTATATCCTCTGCTTGCTTGATAATGTGGCTAGCCCTTTCAAAATCTAAGATATGCACCTCATTATCCTTTGTTAATACCTCTTCCTGCACAAATACCCTGCCAAGCCTTGTCTCTGTGCCCAGAAATAACTGCTTTACAAAATCCTCTTCAACGTTCAAATACTGATAGTACAGCTCGGCAAGAAGCTTTTGGTCAATATCATGCCTTGTCCGCATCATTGAAAACTCAAAAAAACCTGCCATAGGTGGTGGTAATACATACTTCTGAACCCCTTGGTGATTCATATCCAAAAGTATAGCCCTGCTTGCCAGTTCATCTAATATTTTATGGGTTTCAGCTTCGTCCGTTTTCCATATCTGACTTGCTGTTTTAATTGTAAAAGGTTTGATTGGCAGCAAGGCAACATAAGCCGCCTCTTTTTCACTGAATAATAAGCTTAGGATTTTATAGAGTGTTTCTGAGGGAGGTGCCCCCTGTGGAAATCTATTTAATCTCTCTTCTAAACTTTTATATGCAGACTTTCCTACTATATGAGACATTTGACCACCACCTGCTCTTTTAACCAAAACATACCACAATTTTGCTGTTGTGTAAATATTCTACTTTTTTATATCTACTAAAACCGAAACTGATTGATGCGCTGTATCTAATTGTTAGCTACTATGATTTCTTTTAAAGTAATATTTTGATTAACAAACCTGGCCTCACTTTTTTCTTTTTTGACGCTTATTGCCCTTTGAGGGCAGTTGTGAACACATGCCAAACATTGCTGACAATTATTCTTAAATACAGGTTGGTTCTGCACTTCTATATTGTCTACAGGACATACTTTTTCACAAGTCTTACATCCATTACAGCTGCTTTTTACAGTAAAATTCTTTTCAAAGTGTTGATTATAAAAGTACTTCTCATTAAGTACTCTCAGTCCATCTGCTATAAAAGAATGTTTTTTGATATACTTTTTTGCTTCACCAATATCCTTAGCAATTTCTCTTAGGTTATCTTCTATTTTTTTCTTAGGTTCTTTTTCCAGTTCCTTGTTCATATCAAAACCCGGAAGGTAATTGTCAATCATAACTATTTCATTGATATAAGAAAATGTGATGCCATTCCTTTCTCCAATTTCTAAAAGATGCCTTGTGGCTGCTCCAGCATACATGCCATAAGTGCCTATTCCAAAAATATAATTGCTTTTTAATTTTACTTTATTTAAGAACTTTTCAACTATTTGAGGAACGCCACTATAATAAATCGGAAATACAATACCTATTTTCTCATCCTCAAAATCATATTTTCCTTCTTTAATTAATTTCGGAATTGAATAGTATTCACCCCCCATGCGCTTTGCTACATATAAACTATTACCCGTTGCTGTAAAATATAATATTTTCATTGTATCCTCCTTGATTAGATGTTACAGTTGTAACACTTCATTAAACATAGTATAATGTAGATAAACGTACATTTCAATAGTTTATGCGTAAGGTGTTACAAAAGGAGAGATAGTGTTCATGTCCAATAACTATAATGATTCCCAAAATAGGCTGACAAAAGAAAGTATTTTTACTGCTCTTATGATCTTAATGGAACAAAAGCATTTCAAGGATATTTCTATCACTGAAATAACTAAAAAAGCTGGTGTGTCACGGATGGCTTTTTATAGAAATTATCATATAAAAGAGGATATATTAACTGTTTACATGGATGAGATTTTTCAGGAATTCTCACAAAAAGTTCTACATCATGACCCCTTAGCTATTTATGAAAATCTGTATGCGTACTTTTCTTCCTTCAGAAAACATAAGACACTCATTTCTAATTTAATTCATTCCGATTTAATGACTATGCTTTTTGAAAGATGTATTGAATATTTCAATACATTATCTCAAGCCATTCCATGTAATACGTCATATTCTGCCGAAGAGCAGCACTTTTGGATTCAATATATAGTAGGTGGACTCTTTAATATATTACTTGAATGGGCAAAAACTGGTATGCAGCAAAGCGATGACTATATGGCAAAAATGGCTTCTGCATTTATAAAGAAATGTTAATGTTGCAAAAAAGCTAAGAGTATGTGATGATATCCTTTCACATTCTCTTAGCCTATCTTTTTTTATTTCTATCAATCAAATGATAGTGTCTAACCTGTTCAGTTTTTAATATTTAAATAATGTAATGCTCTCCTGCATTTCTTCTGCTAATCGCGCCAAGACTTTGCAAGCATGGGCTATTTCTTCCATAGCTGCTGTCTGCTCTTCCACTGATGCAGAGGCTTCTTCTGTTCCGGCTGCATTTTCCTCCGAAATAGCGGACAGATTTTCTATAAGCTCTGCAACTTGATTTTTCTTTTGCTCCATATAGCGTACTGAATGACTGACCTTATCAATGACTAACTTGATCTCTTCTACGGTACTTGCAATACCTTGATATTTGTCATCACTTTTACTCACATGTTTGACCTGTTCATTGATTACTTGCGCTACATTCTCCATGACGGTAACGGCATCTCTGGAATTATTCTGTAAGCTTTGAATGACTTCATCTATTTCTTTTACAGAACTTGTAGATTGCTCTGCTAATTTCCTGATTTCATCTGCCACAACGGCAAAACCCTTACCAGATTCTCCTGCTCTTGCAGCTTCAATGGCAGCATTAAGTGCTAATAAGTTTGTTTGTGCTGCTATACTATTAATGATTTTAGTGGCAGTTCCTATTCTTTCAACACTCTCATTGGTCTGCAAAATCACTGCATGAATTGACTTAATCGCCTCATTACTTTCATGGGTATTACTTGTCAGCTGCCTAATTGCATCTACACCTTCATCTTTTAGGATCTTTAGTCTATCTATTTTCTTATTAATTTCCATCATATCCTTTAAATCTTCTTCAATGATCTCACTTAATTCAGCTGCAGTAACTGCCCCTTTTTCAGTATCTTTTGCTTGATCATTAGCTCCTTTGGCAATTTCTTCAATGGTTTTAGCCACTTCATTTGCGGCTGTTGCTGATTGCTCGCTTGTGGAAGTCAGCTGCTGGGATGCAACTGCTAATTGCTCAGAAGTGTGTGCTATTTTTCCTATCATTTCTTTAATAGACTTTTGCATCGTTTTCACAGCACCAGCCATTTCCCCCAGTTCGTCTTTGGCATGGCTATACTTGTCCGGGATTTCTGTTGTAAAATCTCCTGATGAAATCGCATTTAAATACGCCTTCATCCCACCTAGTGATTTTACCACATCATGACATTTTTTAAATAAGATATATCCTAAGATGATAAAAAAGACTATACCTAAAATGCTTACTAAAAGATAGTTCTTATGTATCGCCGCATCCACTGTTTCCATGGAAAGTCCCACATTTACTGCACCAATATGCTCGCCCTCAATGACTAGGGGTACTAAAACATCATATACCCTAACTTGCTCTACATCATAAAAATACTCTGATGTATAGGGTTTGCCATCTACCGCTGCCACTTGACTACCTTCATCTGTAAGATCAATCCCTATTCTATCTCTATTACTGTGGGCTATTGCCTTTAAATTTTTATCTATAACAAGGGCATAAACTAAACTATTTTCTTGGGTCGACTTCTCAATAATGGTTTGGTAGCTTAATTTCCCTGATAACTCTTGAATTCTGTTGGCAATAATACCGACTTGGATAATGCCGCCATTGGGATTTTTCACATAACCGTACTTATAATAATCCTCACTTGATAAGCTTTTTCGTATATCCTCCATGAGTTCTGTTTTATTTTCTTTTAAAATAACTTGTGCTAAATGATCTTCTGGTACAACCCATCCGATATTTTCTTCTGCTAAGTTTGAAAATATAACTTCCCCCGCTTCATTGAATACATTGATTTCATCAGCGCTCAAATCCTCAGCCAGCTGCATCAATAATTCATTACTTAACTGATCTTGGTATGTAATGACACTTTTTCCAACTGCTCTGATATTATCTTCTATCATCTCATTAATTGTTTCTGAAGAAATTTTTGAGATTTCTATTTGATGAGCTACTTGTTCCACGAGTTCTAGTCCATTTTCTCTCATCTGGTCAAGCATACTGTCTTTAATTAAATAAGATGATACACTGCCAATACCTAAAATAGAAACAAATACAATAATGAGTGGTATAACTATCAAATTCATTTTTATGGAACGCTTTACTGTTTTTACCTTTGATCTTTTCATAAATACCGACTACTCCTTATCCTAACACTATACTATCTACTCACATTTTACTCAATTCCAACCCTTCCATTGTAATTGCGAAAACATTATGTTGTCAATATTTATATCTTATTGTAATTTTTTATCTAAATATGTTCTAAATCTCATTGCATTCAAGCTGATTTGTACTAACTTAATACTTATAAAAACTGCTTACTAACCACAGCAAAAAATCCTCAGATTTATTTCTCTGAGGATTTCAAATGCAAAAATGGGATAATTATTGCTCCTATCTATTATTTAACAGAATATCTTAAGATAGTTCTTAATTTTTCTGTAGCTGTCTTACGCGCATCTGACAAATATATCTCTCTATGTAAGGAATACTTGCGGCTCAAGTTGTTTTCAGCCATAAAGTCTTTTATCTTTTGGAAACTCTCAGGTTCTTTATCATATGAGCCAATATGTAAAATTTGAACTGATAAACCATCCTCTATTTCTTCAAAGCAAACCTTCTCAAGCAACTCATGTGGCTTCTTTTTTCGTATGATTTCAAAAGCCTTCTCTGCAATCTCTTGCGTAACAAAGTTAGGTTGACGAATCATTACTGTATAATGTAACTTAGATTTATCTATAATGATAGATTCATCAATAGCTCCCCAAATACCTTCTAAAGGATATACTGTATATTCAAAATATCCATCTGGAGTCAATCCTGATTTAGGCATCATCTTAACCGCATAAGCTAAAGAATATAATACCTCTACTCTCTTTGAAAACTCTTCACCATTAGGATCTCCTATCCCCTTAATTGTAAAATACTTCTGTCTTTCTACCTGTAATAGTTGAGGCTTTTCTTTTGTTCCATAAATTTCTTTCTCATGTTTTTTCCATTCATGTTTCATGCTATCACCCTTTCTTTGGTTATATTATCAAACCCAATGCGACAACTACGTGTCATATTAAAACTATTTGAAGTGGTTTGGTGTATTTTTTCTAATTTCTCTTGACTTCTAGTATGATTATATTTTATATTTTATGAATAGTGAAATATTTATCCATCTTTCAAATTAAAATACTGAAAAGAGACTATTTATGATTAAATTACGCTTGTTAGACACTTACCGAGGACTTCCCAAAAATATGTATATCCTATTTGGCGCTACTATAATCAATAGATTTGGTGATTTTGTTATGCCCTTTTTGACCATTTATCTTACTACAAAGATAGGTCTTTCCTTCCAAATTGCAGGAATCATTGTCACGCTATCCTTATTGACAGGTATTCCTTCTTCCATCCTTGGCGGAAAATTGGCAGATGAGCTTGGTAGAAAGAAAACATATCTTATTGCACAAGGCGGAACAGCCTTATTTTTATTACCTTGTGCCTTTCTAAAAGATTCAGTTTTGATTGTTATATGCCTTTTATTATCTACCTTTTTTAATGGTGCGGTAAGACCCCCTATGACCGCTATTATAACGGACATACTCCCACCCCATCAAAGACAGCAAGGTTTTTCACTTCAATATTTAGGTATTAATATAGGGGTAGCATTAGGTCCTATTGTTGCAGGCTTTTTATTTAAAAATTTTTTACCCATGCTTTTTATAGGTGATGCCCTTACTTCTTTTGTCGCTCTATACCTTATATGGAAAAATATTGAGGATGTGAAGCCTGAGGCTCTGAAGAAAACCGCTTATTCAGAAAAGGAAAAAGAAGAGACGGGAAGTACAATAAGTGCTTTGCTAAAACGCCCTGAAATTGCTATATTTTTAACAGTATACATACTCTACTCCTTTGTCTATACCCAGCATAGATTTTCATTACCTCTCACAACTAATGTGGTCTTTGGCTCTACAGGAGCGAATAAATTTGGCATTTTGATGAGCATCAATGCTTGTACCGTTCTATTATGTACAGGTACTGTAACTTCTCTTACAAAACATTTGAAACCCCTTGTCAATATTATGCTGGCAGGTATCCTTTATGCTGCTGGGTTTGGAATGCTTGCCTTCATTCATAGCTACCCATTGTTTATCTTTTCAACAGTTATTTGGACTTTAGGAGAGATTCTTGTGGTCACTAACTTTGGCGTCTATCTAGCAGATAATAGCCCAAGCAACTTTAGAGCACGATTTAACGCTGTGGGTGCCTTGAGTTGGGCTTTGGGCTCAGCCTTAGGTACTTCTATGGCAGGTAAATTTATTCAAGATGTTGGCCTCAATTACATATGGCT
>JAQSYC010000064.1 GCA_029256345.1 Clostridia bacterium
ATCAAAATTTAAAGTGCAGCTCCTGACCATTATAGGAGCTGCACTCGTTATACCTACCTTTGCAACAGGTTTTTTTGGGATGAATATTTTTAAAGATGAAATCATCAGATGGTGGATTAATAAAAATGTCGTTTTGTGGATGAATGGATATGTCTTTTTGCCTATACTGATTATGGTCGTCTTGTGTACATGGACACGCAGGAGAACAAGGGCTAACCATATTAAGCATATGCTGCTGATGGGCGTGATTGTTATCAGTGTGCTGGTTATGATAAGGTATGGCTGTGGTTTAGGATAACCTTTAGACAAATAAGTCTAGTTTTTGAAAGTGAACTGTATCCACAAGTCCTCTGTTTGTAAGGCGAAGTTCTGGAAGAACAGCCAAGGAAAGAAGTGCCATAGTCATAAAAGGTGAGACCATGTGACAGCCTAAGACTTGCCAGGCCTCATCAATCTCAGCAACACGGCCGGCAACAACCTCAAGAGGGTCTTCTGACATCAGTCCTGCAATAGGCAGGGGATTGAGCGCAAGAATCTGGTGGCCCTTTACAACCACCATACCGCCGCCGACTTCAGCTAAGGTATTGGCGGCTAAAGCCATGTCTTCATCATTGGTTCCGACAACCAACAGATTGTGGGCATCGTGGGCAACTGTAGAAGCTACTGCACCATACTTGATAGAAAGTCCCTTCACAAACCCTTTGCCCATTTGACCCGTTGCCTGGTGTCTTTCGATAACAACTGCTTTAACAATATCTTGTACTATGTCATTTTGAACCATGCCGTTTTTAACAGGAAGATCAGCCATTAGATGATGAGTGCCAACTTTTGCTTCAATGATTTCAATCACATGAGCCTTAATGGAAGGGGCTTTAGAGGCTGGTGGTGCAGGAATTTCAAAATCTTGGCCTGTTAGAACTTTTCCAATATGCATCGTCTTTTTGGCAAATTCAGGATAAGCTGGCCTCGAGACGGGTACACTCATTTGTTTCTCATTGGCTACAAGCTCGCCATTAATAAGTACTTTCTCAACTTTTACCTTTGAAAGGTCACTGAGAAGAACGATATCTGCCCACTTGCCGGGGGAGACACTTCCAAGGTCACGGCTGAGATTAAAACATTCCGCTACATTGATAGTGGCCATTTGAATAGCAGTGATCGGATTAACCCCTTCTTCGATGGCTCGCTTGATAATGTGATTCATATGTCCTAAGTGCAATAAAGTATCAGGATGGGCATCATCGCTTACTAAATTGGCAAAGCGGGTATCAATGTTGCGCTCTGTAATGGCTTTTATAGTTTCTTTGACATCGTGCCAAGCAGAACCTTCCCGAATCTGTACATACATACCCAGTCTCATTTTAGCAAGTGCATCTTCTTTTCGGACAGTTTCGTGGCAGCAGCGGGCGCCAGAAGAGATATAGGCATTAAGCCCGACATGAGCTTCAGGCATAGGATAATGGCCGGTAATGGTTTTATCATTTTTGAGTGTAGCAGACAAGGACTTGTGTACTTCGGGGTCTGCATTAAGAACCCCAGGGAAATTCATCATTTCTCCGAGTCCTATAATGGTATCCCAGCCCATGGCCTCCTCAATATCTTCGCTGCTCAGAATGGCACCTGTATCTTCGAGACCCGGTGTTGCAGGAACACAGCTGGGCATGGTTGTATAGACGTTAAGAGGGCTTTTAAGTCCATCTTCAATCATCAGTTTAATGCCTGCCATACCAAGTACATTGGCAATCTCATGGGGATCCATGAAAATAGCAGTTGTACCATGAGGG
This sequence comes from Clostridia bacterium, assembly GCA_029256345.1. GTDB lineage: Bacteria > Bacillota > Clostridia > Lachnospirales > Cellulosilyticaceae > FMMP01. The sequence goes on from JAQSYC010000064.1 coordinate 1,785, forward strand.
ATGACGGCCTTTGCATATTCACTGACAGACAGCATACTGCTTTCTACATGGATATGCCCATCCATGAAACCTGGCGTTATATAAAGCTCACTGGCGTCTAGGATGATGGTATCTTTTCCTATTGTATGAGATGCATCGCCTACCAAAGCAATACGGCCATGGGTAATAGCGACGTCTGTATGCTCTAATATTTCAGCTGTATTTACGTTAACTAATCGGCCGTTTTTAATGACAACGTCAGCACTTTTTTGACCAGTGCTGACGAGGACCAGTTCTTTTGTAACATCAGCTAATGCATATCTTTTATTCATTTCTACCCCTCCTAAAAGTTATTTCAACTATCATAACACTTGGTCCCAGAATTTGCAATAAAAGAAGAGGCATTGAGTGCTACAGGGTTTTCATTTCTTCAATAAGATGTTTAAAGGTTGTGAGGGCGGCTTCTATAGGCTCAGAAGTACTCATATCCACGCCGGCTATTTTAAGAAGATCGATAGGATCTTTTGAGGAGCCGCCGCTTAAAAAGCTTAAATAGTCATCTACAGCTGACTGTCCTTCAGTTAAAATACGGTTTGAAAGGGCTATGGCAGTGGAATAACCTGTAGCATACTGATAAACATAGAAAGGAGAATAAAAATGAGGGATTCTGGCCCATTCATTTTCTATCAGCTGGTCAACGAGGATAGTATCGCCGTGATACTTTTTAACTAAGCTGTAATAGGTACTGCAAAGAAATTCAGCTGTCAGGGTTTCGCCGTTTTGGCTGATGGTATGCACTTCCTTTTCGAATTCAGCAAACATAGTTTGACGATAAAGGGTGGTTCTGAACTGCTCCATAAAATAGTTAATGAGGTATTTCCTATAGTTGGTATTTGTAACCGTTTTAAGGAGATATTGCATCAGAAGGGCTTCGTTGACGGTAGAAGCTACTTCGGCAACAAAAATACAGTAGCCAGAATAGATAAAGGGCTGTGATTTTTGAGAAAGATAGCTATGAAGAGCATGCCCCATTTCATGTGCCAATGTAAACATGTTGTTCACATTATCTACATAGTTCATAAGCACATAGGGATGAGGGGTGCCATAGGTTCCCCAAGAATAGGCACCGCTGCGCTTGCCGGCATTTTCATATTTATCAACCCATCTGTTTGAAAAACCTTCTTTAATGATAGAGACATACTCTTCACCGAGAGGTGCCAAAGCTTTAAGAATGGTTTCGCAGGCTTCATCATAGGAAATCTTGATGTCGAAGTCTTTAACGATGGGGACAAATAGATCATACATATGAAGTTCATCTAAGCCTAAAAGCTGTTGTCTGAGCGCAATATACGCGTGCATCACATCCATCTGACGATTAACCGTCTGAATGAGGTTGTCATAGACCGTTACAGGGATGTTATTATCAGAAAGGGCAAAATGAAGAGGCGTTTCAAAACCCCGTACACTGGAGAAAAGCCCATATTGTTTGATATTAGCGGCAAAGGCTGCAGCTAACGTATTTTTGTAACCGCTGTAGGTTTGATACATACCTGTAAAGGTAGCTTCTCTGACCTTGCGATCCTTATTTTCTAAATACTTGATATAAGTCCCGTGGGTAAGCTGTACCGATTCCCCTTGTTCATTGGTGATGAGCGGAAATTTAATATCAACATTGTTAAACATACTATAGATATTTTGTGGGGCACTGGCTATTTCGGAGACCTTGGCAAGTAAATGCTCGGTTTTGGCATCCAGAATATGTTCTTTTTGTCTCAAAATCTCATCTAAATAACGATCATATAACCGAAGCTTTGGCATTTCAACAAACATAGCTGAAAGAGAGTCAGGCGTTAAATGAGAGAGTTCAGGATTTGCAAAAGACAAACTGGCAGATACCGAAGCGGAGAGGTTTTCAGTTTTACTTGCAAAATCCTGATAATAAGCGTTACTGCCGTCTTGATGAAGTCTCATATGAGAATATACATAAAGCTTACCGGTCAGTTCTAAAAGCTCATCTTGTTTGGTCAAAAACGTATATAAAGCAGTGCTGTCAGAGGCGAGTTTTCCTTCATAAACAGAAAAAGTCCCTAGAAGACCTTTAGCCTTTACAAGCTGCTCTTCAAAAAGAGTATCTGTCAGGAAAATATCTTCTAGTTTCCAAGTATCTTCTAATTTGACTTGATTTCTTTGAGGTAATGATGTGGACATTTTATCAGCTCCTTTTGGAATAGATTCTTTTATAGTATACTACGTTTATCCTAAAAATAATAAAGGTTCCTAAAAATATTATAAAGGTTGTTATTCTGTAAGAAAAGGGAGGAAGCTTTCGTATATACTTATAGAGTCACAACTATTTACTGCATAAAATGCTGATACAGGGGGGACATATGGAAGAAGAAATTGTTGAGCTTTTGCAAGAAAGGAAGCCTCAAGGTATTGATTACTTAATGGATGTGTATGGTCATTTGATTTATGGTGTTATTTATAATACGGCCTATCATCAAATGAAGCGTGAAGATATGGAAGAGTGTTACAATGACGTTATTTTTATCATTTGGAGTAAGATTAACCAGTATGACCCTCAAAAGGGGACCTTTAAGAACTGGATGATTGCTATTGTTAAATTTAGAACCATTGATTATATAAGAAAATATAAAAAGCTACAGCAGGAAAATAGTGAAGAAAAGGATGTAGAAAATCAGTCAGCAGAAGAAATTTTTATGAGTCGTGAAAGTCATCAGGTTCTTAAAAGAGCTATTCAAGAACTAGAAAAAACAGACCAGCAGATTTTTCAATGGAGATATATAGAGGATTTATCTATTGAGGCAATAAGCAGCAGGCTGAAAATGACGCCGCAAGCCCTATATACACGGATATCCAGGGGTAAGAAAAGACTGAGAAAATGGATGGAGGGTGAGTGTCATGACAAAAAAGAATGATTATTATGAGATGTTTGGGGAGGAGGAAGTGAAAATGTTTGAAAAACTAGGAGAAGTTCATAAGAAAAAAGACAGCAGTGATAAAACAAAGGTCAAACACTACATCAGACAAAAGAATCTAGAAGAAATGCAAAAAAGGGCACAAGGAGAACTTAAGGAAGAAGAGTATATAGAAGCTGAATTTGAGGGGGCGTTAACCTCATTAAATTATTGGGCGAACTTAACAAGTGCAGAGTATGCCTTTGTGAGATTTGCTGCTTATCAGGATATACCGACTAAATACCATGTCTTTTTGACGACGGAACAGGTCATCATTTATGAAGTAAAACCACTTAATGAAATAGGGAGACAGTATGTATTTAAATACAGTGCAATGACACATTTTAAGTGTAAAAAGTATAAGACTTTTATTAAATTATTTTTTAAAGTAGAGGAAGATAAATATGATCAGTTAAGAATGTCGGGAAGTTGGTTTTTGTATCCATTTGTTCACCGAAGGATTGGCATCAATATAGCCAGCGCAGATCGAGAAATTTTATTAAAATTTATACAAAAGAAGCTAAGCAGTATTTAAATTCTCATACAAGTAGACTATAATGAAAGGTATAAACGTAGTGCTTAAAGAATGGCAGCATAAGGGATACAAATGAGGAAGGTGTGAGGGAATGCGTATTTATATCAGTGCAGACATTGAGGGAACTACAGGGATTTTAAGCTGGCAGGAAACCCTTAAAGGCAATGACGAGTATAACAGGTGCAGAGAGCAGATGACACGGGAAGTGGCAGCCGCCTGCCAGGGAGCTATAGATGCGGGTGCAGACTATATCATTGTAAAAGATGCCCATGAGGATGGTAAAAACCTCATCCATAGCATGCTGCCCAAAGAAGTAAAGATTATTTCAGGGTGGAGTAATCATCCGAATAACATGGTAGAGGGGCTGGATGAAAGCTTTGACGGTGTGATATTTGTAGGATATCACAGCGGCGGCAGTTCAAATGGCTGTCCCCTTGCCCATACTTTATCCATTAATAGTATTCGAAATATCACACTCAACAATAAAAAAGCAGATGAATTTTTAATTTATGCCTATGCCGCCCATAGACTAGGGGTTCCAGTCATTGCTGTATCGGGAGACGGGGAATTGATCAGAAAAGTAAGAAGTTTTGATAAAACCATCAAAACGGTTGCGGTGCAGGAAGGTTTTGGCGGTGCAGTAGTCAGCATCCATCCCGATGTGGCAGTCTCACGGATTCAAAAGGCAGCCAAAAGGGCAGTGGAGAGTATTGCAAACTTTTCCACCAGTATCCTTGAGGAATATGAATTGAAGGTGGAGTTCAAACTGCATCAAGATGCTTATAAATATTCATTTTACCCAGGGGCGGAACAAATTGGAGAATATACAATCCGTTATGTTTCAAAAAATTATATAGATATTTTAACCATGCTGATGTTTATTTAACTTGTAATGAGAAGGGGCTGTCGTACTAAGGAATTTACATACAATATATTGTAGTATTTATTCCTAATGCGACAGCCCTTTGTGAGTGGCGTTACAAAGGATGATTATTAAATGATACAATCAGGATCAAATGGGGCAGAAAGAGGAAGACATATGCTAAAATTGATATTGGTCAGGCACGCCATCACAGAGGCAAATGAGCAAAAGACTTACACAGGATTTAATGAAAGCCAAATAAGTGCACAAGGTATGAAGGAAATAGAAAAACTTACAAGGGCACTAGAGAGCTATACGATTGATGGGGTCTATGTTAGTCCAACAGAGCGTACCCTTCGAACCGTAGAGCCTATCATACTTAAAAAGAATTTGACCGTAGAATACTCAGAAGCCCTAAGAGAAATTCATTTTGGGGACTTTGAGGGCATGCACTTTGAGCAGCTTAAAGAGAGATATCCGGAAGAAGTCCAAAAAATGATTGCATTAGGAGATGCTTACACCTACCCTAACGGAGAAAGTCTTATAGATGCGTATAACCGAACAGCACAAAAAATAGATGAGATTAAACAAAAAAATGAAGGTCAAACAATACTGATTTGCGCCCATGCAGGGACTATCCGCAATATTCTCTCTCATCTCATAGCCAAAAATCATCTTTTGCATTGGCATTTTAAGGTAGATAATGCAACCCTTTCTATTGTCACAGTTGAAAATGATTTTGCGGTGGTGGAGGCACTTAATCTACCTATTTGATAAGAAACATGGTATAATAATCTGATTCTTGATTAAGCTTACAGAGTAGAGGCGTATCAATGTCACGATAAAGATCAAGTTATAAGAGGAGAGAATGAGTATGGATAAGAGACCAAGGAGATTGAGATATAACCCGCTTGTGAGGGAACTTGTAAAAGAGACGGTATTGGAGCTGTCAGATCTTATTTATCCGTTGTTTATTATAGAAGGTAATCACATCAAAAAAGAAATTAGTTCCTTAAAGGGAGTTTATCATTTTTCTATAGATTGTTTAGAAGAAGAGATTCGTGAAATCGTGGCTTTAGGGATTAAGTACGTCATTCTTTTTGGTGTGCCGGAGCATAAGGATAATAAGGGTAGTGAAGCCTATAACGATGAAGGGATTATTCAAAGGGCCATTAGAACCATTAAAAGTATTACACAAGAGCTTTATGTCATTACAGATGTCTGTATGTGTGAATACACTTCCCATGGACACTGTGGCATATTAGATCAAAAGGGTTATGTGGACAATGAAAAATCCCTGTATTATTTGGGACAGGTGGCTGTCAGCCATGCTAAAGCTGGAGCAGATATGATTGCTCCATCAGATATGATGGATGGCAGAGTAGGCTATATGAGAAAAGAATTAGATGAATGGGGATATACCCATGTGCCCATTATGAGTTATAGTGCCAAATACGCCTCCAGCTTTTATGGACCCTTTAGAGAGGCAGCGGGTTCAACGCCGGCTTTTGGAGATAGAAAAACCTATCAAATGGACTACGCCAACAGCGATGAAGCCTTGAGAGAAGTCAGTTTAGATATTGAGGAAGGTGCAGATATTGTTATTGTTAAACCCGCACTGGCCTACTTAGATATTATTAGGAGAGTCAAAGATCACTTCAATATACCTATTGCCGCTTATAACGTGAGCGGAGAATATGCGATGCTTAAACTGGCGGTTGAAAACAATCTGTTAGATGAGCAGGCTATTATGGAGACGATTTTATCTATTAAAAGGGCTGGTGCAGATATTATTATTACATATTTTGCAAAAGATATTGCCAAAAAATTAAAAGGCTTATCCTAAAACGAAGCTTTGGGAGTGTCGGGAGGCAGATAGATG
>JAQSYC010000065.1 GCA_029256345.1 Clostridia bacterium
TTGTTCATGAAAAAGATGATGTTACCTATAGGATGAAGGAAATAGCTGATATTGTTGAACAAGCAGCCAGTGTAACACAAGAGGTAAGTGCTGAGACTGTGGAACAAAGCCAGTATGCTGCACAAATAACAGCTATGACAAAAAAACTTTCAGAAACGGTCAATGAATTAAAAAGAGCTTATAATAAATTTAATTAGTAGATGAAAGGACTGAAAAACTCCAGAAAAACGCTTAAGGGACAGATGCTTTAAGCGTTTTTGTTGCATAAAAAAATAGCAGAATAACCTATAAAGCAAGCGTCCATACTTTAATAATATAAAGTTTTAATTGTAAAAAACATTAAAAGTACATTATAATAGGTGTAAAATATAACTAATGGATAAAAGGAGAGGTTATTAGTATAGTGTTCTAAAATTATAAAAAATCCTATAATACAAGTGATTAGCTGTAACAAATTAACATTGGCGGGGAAGGGTGCAGATGAGACTATGTATAGAATAGTGTTAATTGATGATGAAGATGTTGTTAGAAAGGGCATGAGAGATTTAGTGCCTTGGGAAGACCTGGGATTAGAGATGGTGGGCGATGCAAATGATGGAGAAAAAGGTCTAGAGCTTATTCAGAGGGTGATGCCTCATATTATTTTTCTGGATATCAATATGCCCAAAATGGATGGTATGAAACTGACCAAGATTGTAAGAGAGACGTATCCAGATATGAAAATAGTGCTTATTACAGGATATGATGAATTTAGTTATGCAAGAGAAGCCTTAAGGCTGGGAGTGGAGGATTATATTCTCAAACCTATCACAAAAGATGAAGTCGTTACTTTACTGGGAAAAATCATCGATAAGCTAAAGGGAGAACAAGAAGAAGAAAAGAAACAGAAACTCATAGAGGAAAAGATTAAGCAGTCTTACAACCTTGTGAGGCAAAGATGCATTGAACAACTCATATTTAACGAAATAGACGAAGCACTTATTATCAAAAAAACTAGAAGTGCAGATATTCCCTTTGACAAGACGTATTATAGCATTGCATTAATAGATTATGATCATTTTATAAAAGGACTTGGCTGTAATGAAAATGAAATAACCTTTTTTGCAATACAAAATATAGCTGATGAAATCGTTAAAAAAAATGAATGGGGCACCACCTTCGAAATAAATGGCATCAATGGTATTCTGTATTATACTGATGAAGGACAAGGTTTATCAGATACTTACAAAACAAGATTAGAGTATATCAAAAATACAATCACACAATACTTAGATATAACTATTACGATTGGTATGGGAAAGCTGGTTCATACCATAGGAGATATTCATGTAGCCTACAAAACAGCCAATGAAGCCCTTATCAATAGGTTTTTTATCGGCACCAATAAAATTATAGCGACAGAGTCCTATCCAAAGCTAGGACACATTTCTTATGAAAATGAATGGTTGGAGTGGGAAGAAAGACTTATAAGTGCTATGAAGGATCCTAAAAGATTTAATGAAGTTTTGGAAGAAATCGATAGTAAGATGGAAGAATTCAGAATGTCTATCGAATCATGTCAGGAAATATGGCATATTTTAATTAGCACAATGCTCAAGAAGTTTGTACAAATTGATGAAAGAGTTACAGAACTCTTCCCTAACAGCATCAATATTATGACAGAGATTAAAAGCAAAAAAACAATTGAAGCTATAAAATCATGGGTCTATAACTTATATATAGACTGTACTAACTATATAGAGGAACAGGCCTCTCCTAATAAAATACACTTTCAAAATATCACGCGTTTTGTAGAAAACAATTATCATATACCCGACCTATCTGTTAATAGAGTATGTAAAGAGGTGCACCTAAGTCCTAGTTATTTTAGTAGCGTATTTAAAAAAGCTACAGGAGGCACATTTATTCAGTTCGTCACAGATTATAGAATGGAAAAAGCTAAAGAAATGCTTAAATACACATCTTTTAAAACATATGAGATAGCTGAAAAAGTAGGTTATCAGGATCCGCAGTATTTCAGTACCCTATTTAGAAAACAATTTAAAATGACGCCGTCAGAATATAGAAAAAAGGAATAGAGGTTTAAGCGTGAACTTCAAACTAAAGGTTAAAAATATTAGATATAAAATATTTACAAACTTTTTTGCTCTTATCATGTCTATCATTGTGATATTAGATGTGTTTTTTATTTACAAATTATCAGATATTACTGAAAATAATGCACACATTTATTCTTATGAAATCACCAAACAATTAGGAAGAAATATAGAAGACTATGTCAATCATATGAAAAAGGTGTCATGGGTTTTATCTCAGGATGAGAGCATACAAAACATTCTCAGAAAAAAGATAGACACACCATTTGTTGCTAAAAATATCTCTTTAGAACAGTTTAAAATCAATGCGAATATGGCAAATGATATAGAGTCTATTATGATATTTGGAGAGAATGGCACGACACTGGTAGATGACAGTCTTTATAAAGTGAAAGACTACGTTAATATAAAAGAGATGGATTGGTATGTTAATGCAATGAATAATCTAGGCAAACTCGTGTTGAAAAATGGGTATTTTCAGTAAGCAGTGCCATTATGGACAGGGAAACGCAAGAAGTATTAGGTGTTATGCTTGTTGATATGAGTTACAAAAAGCTGGCGGATATATGCAATCAGATCACGCTGGGCAACAGAGGTTATGTGTATATTATCAGCAAAGATAAAGATATTATTTATCACCCACAGCAGCAGCTTATTTATTCAGGATTAAAAATAGAAGATCTTATAAGTGTAGAAAGACAAGGAGAAGGAAGTTTTGTTGAAATGGAGACTAAATCCAGACTAATTACAGTACATACCCTCAAAGATATTGGGTGGACTGTAGTGGGTGTCTCTTATCTAGATGAACTGCTTACTTCTAAAAATAGCATAACTATAACAGTTATTATTATATCCATTTTGTGTGTCCTCATAGCCTTGGTACTGTCACAGCAAATTTCACAGGAAATCTCAAAACCTATTTCTCAGCTTGAAGATATTATGGCTAAAGTTGAAAAGGGAGAACTGGATGCAGATATAGCCATTAATACCAATACAAAAGAAATTCAAAATCTATCCAGATCATTTCAGACTATGCTGCTCGAGATAAAGGTGCTTTTAGGCCGTATTAAAGATAATGAAAAAATGCTTAGAAAAAGTGAACTAAAGATTTTACAAGCACAAATTAATCCACATTTCCTCTATAATGCCTTGGATACAATTATATGGCTGGCAGAGCGGGAGGAACATAGAAAAGTTGTTAATATGACTGCGGCACTTGCCAGGTATTTTAGACTGAGTCTCAGTAAAGGCGTTGAAGTTATTCCTATCTTTTCAGAAATTGAACATGTTAAGTATTATTTGCTCATTCAAAAAATACGATATGAAAATAAAATGACGTATAGCATCGAAGTGAATCCGGAAATTTATGAGTACACAACAGTTAAAATTATTCTGCAGCCTTTAGTAGAAAATGCACTTTATCATGGGATTAAAGACTTGGAAGAGGGTGGACATATTAAGATAAGTGGCAGGAAACAAGGTGATAATATTGTTTTAACGGTTGAAGATAACGGAAAAGGAATGACAAAAGAACAACTTGAAAACATCCTAAACCACCCCATCTCTTCGTCCATGACCAGCGGCGGAGTGGCTATTAAAAATGTACATGAACGACTGCAGGTTTATTTTGGCAAAAATTACGGTCTGAAATATGAAAGTGTTCTAGGGGAATGGACAAAAGTGCATGTCATCATTCCAGCCATGACAGAATAGGGGGAAGCGATGAAAAAGAGAAATAAACAAACGATAGTTGGACTTATCATAGGCCTCATAGCTTTAAGCCTGCTGGGAGCATATAGTATTGATCGTCAAAATCGTCTGCCACGTAAAATTGTACTTATTCCAAAATCAGTCTCTCCAGACTTTGAATTTTGGCAGACTGTAAAAATGGGAGCAGAATTGGCAGCAAAAGAAGAAAACATTATCATCGAAACAAGAGGGGCTATGTTTGAAAAAAATATTAGTGAGCAAAAACAAATATTAGAAAAAGCAATTGAAGAAGAAGTGGATATTATTTTACTTGCAGCCACCAATGTTGATGCCTTAAGAGAACTGGTGGAAAGAGCCAGAAAAAAGGGAATAACCCTTCTTACTGTGGACTCAACGGTAGAAGGCGTACCGCATATTACAAAGGTAGCAACTGATAATGTGCAGGGGGCGGCTATTTTAACTCGTCATCTAGCAGAACTGCTAGAGAGCCAGGGAGAAGTCATTATGATTAATTTTGTTGAAGGGGCAAGTACAGCTAAGGAAAGAGCAACGGGATATGAAAGAGAAATTAGTCAATATAAAGAGATTATTATGCATCCTACAGTCTATACACAAGGAACAACAGCTGACGCTTATGAAGCCACAAAAAACGTTTTAAAAAAGTATCCAGAGCTTAAGGGGATTGTAGCAGCCAATCAGCAGGTTACAGATGCGGTATGTGAAGCTGTTGAAGAGATGGGACTCCAGAGCCAGGTAAGTGTGGTGGGATTTGATAGTTCTCAAACCATTATTTATGCGCTGGAAAGAGATATAATAGATGCAATCATTGTACAAAAACCCTTTAATATGGGATATTTAGCAGTTAAAAATGGCCTCCAGGCTTATCGGGGCAAAAAGATACCTGAGTATGTTGATACCGGTTATAAACTTATCAATAAAGAAACATTATACCTGACAGAAAATCAAAAACTCCTTTATCCTATTATTAAGTAAAATCTATATTTTTTGCAATAGCGTATCAGAAATAAAGAAACATTTAAGCAACTTATCTAAGTTTATTAAATGTTTCTTTATTTTTTTAACAAAACAGTAGTATTTTAAACTATTTAAGTTAGAAATTATATTAAAAAAATATAGAAAACCTGTAGAATATAGATATAAGTTGATTGAAAGCACTAGATGAATAAAAGTGCGGATTTAAATTTGGAGGTGAGAGGCTTGAAAGACACATTATTAGTTATGGAAGGCATAGACAAATCTTTTCCAGGTGTGCATGCATTAGATCATTGCAAGTTTGAATTAAGAGCGGGAGAAGTACATGCGTTAGTTGGCGAAAATGGTGCGGGCAAATCTACACTTATGAAAATACTTACAGGTGTCTATAAAAAAGATGAAGGGAAAGTTATTTATAAGGGCAAAGAGATTGAATTAAATGGCACTAAAGAAGCACAGGAGCTTGGAATCTGTATTGTTCACCAAGAACTTAATCTGATGCCTCATCTGACAGCTGCGCAAAACATGTTTATTGGCAGAGAATTTACAGGTAAAAATAAATTATTTGTGAATGATAACGAAGCCAATAAAAGGGCTCAAGCATTATTTGATGCGATGAATCTTAAATTAGATCCAAAGGCTAAAGTCGGCAAATTAACTGTCGCGATGCAGCAGATGATAGAGATAGCAAAAGCACTTTCCTTTGACTCACAGATCTTGGTTATGGATGAGCCAACAACAGCATTAACTGAATCAGAAATAGATGAACTCTTTAAAATGATCAATCATCTTAAAGCAAAAGGGGTAGGTATTGTTTATATTTCTCATAGAATGGATGAGATTAAAAGGATTACAGATAGAATAACGGTTATGCGGGATGGCACTTATGTAGATACCGTTAATACACAAGAAACTGATATTCAGCAGGTTATCAATCTAATGGTTGGCAGAACCATTTATGAAACGGCTAATGAGCATAACTATACGGATCTTAATGAAGTGGTGCTGGAAGTTAAAAACCTTAACAGAGGCAAAGCCATAAAGAACGTAAACTTTAAGCTTTATAAAGGTGAAATCCTAGGTTTTTCAGGGCTTATGGGTGCAGGAAGAACAGAAGTAGCTAGAGCAATCTTTGGAGCAGATAAATATGAGACAGGTGAAATCTATGTAAAAGGACAAAAAGTAACGATTTTAAGACCAGAACATGCTGTTGGGCATGGTATCGGTTATTTGTCAGAAGACAGAAAACGTTATGGACTGACTTTAGGTGAGACAGTAGAGCAAAATATTGCACTTGCCTGTATAGATAAATATACCAATAAGCTTGGCTTCACGGATATGAGTTCAGTGACGGCAACGAGTAAAGACTATATCGAAAAGCTTAGTATCAAAACACCGGGTCCAAAACAGAAGGTCAAAAACTTATCCGGAGGTAATCAGCAAAAAGTAGTTATTGCAAAATGGCTCTTAAGAGATTGTGATATTCTCATTTTTGATGAACCTACTAAGGGTATAGACGTAGGTGCAAAAAGTGAAATATACAAACTTCTTTCACAGCTTGCTAAAGAAGGAAAGTCTATTATAATGATTTCTTCTGAACTTCCTGAAATACTTCGTATGAGCAACAGAGTTATCGTGATGTGTGAAGGACGTATAACAGGAGAACTAGATATTAACAGTGCAAGTCAGGAAGAAATCATAAAATATGCAACAAAAAGAGAAGCCTAGAGCATAACACTTTACTTAGGGAGGGAATAGGAAAATGGAAAAAAAATCTATTTTTAATGCAGCTAATGCTCAGAAGTTCTTGGCTTTTGGAGCGCTGATTATCTTACTTATATTTTTCACACTGGCATCACCATTCTTTTTAACTTTTGATAATATTGTATCAATTATGTTATCAACTTGTGTTAACGGCATTTTAGCATTAGGAATCATCTTTGTTATTATCACAGGAGGCATCGACTTATCCATAGGGACCGTTATGACTTTTTCATCTGTCATGGCAGGCGTTACAATAACAAATATGGGAATGCCTATATGGTTCGGAGTGATTATAGCCATACTTACCGGGGCATTCTTTGGATTTGTAAGTGGTACAGTCATCTCAAGATTGAAATTGCAGCCGTTTATCGCAACACTTGGAGTGATGATGATCACAAAAGGATTATCACTTGTAGTATCAGGGACAAAACCTATTTATTTTAGTGATACCCCAAGTTTTAGAAAGATTGCAGCTGGTTCGATTTTAAAGTTTGGTGCAGAGGGCAAATACAGTGTGCCAAATGGTATCTTTGTGTTTTTGGTGATGGCTGTTATAGCCGCAGTTATTCTTAACAAGACAAAGCTTGGCAGATACAATTTTGCAATAGGAAGTAATGAAGAAGCCACAAGACTTTCAGGGGTTAATGTTGCTAAATGGAAAACAGCCATTTATGCACTCTGCGGAGCTTTTGCAGGGATGGCAGGTATTGTTATGGCAGCACGTCTTGATTCAGCTCAGCCGGCTCTTGGAGCAGGTTATGAACTAGACGCTATTGCATCAGTAGTTATTGGTGGTACCTCTATGGTAGGTGGAGAAGGTACAATTCTTGGTACTGTTATAGGCGCCTTTATTATAAGTACCCTTACAAATGGATTGAAAGTTATGGGTGTAGCGCAGGAATGGCAGATTGTTATTACCGGTTGTGTACTTGTTCTTGCAGTATTGTTAGATACAATGCGTAAACGTGGCAACAAATAATGTGGAATTCTAACTCAATGTGAGTCAAGAATATATTTTTTAATGATGAGAGGGGATTATAACATGAAAAAATCATTAGTATTAGGTTTAGCCTTATCGCTTGTAATGGGACTTGGTGTTGGATGCGGACCAAAGACAGAAACAACTCCAGCTCCAGAACCAGCAGCAACAGAAACACCAGCAGCAACTGAAGGAGAGGCGCCAGCAGAGACAGCAGCGCCAGAGAAGATATATATACCTGTTATCTCAAAAGGCTTCCAACATCAATTCTGGCAAGCAGTAAAACTCGGAGCAGAGAGAGCAGCTAGTGACTATGGCGTTGAAATTACATTTGAAGGGCCTGAAACAGAAGCTCAAGTTGATAAACAATTAGATATGCTTCAAGCAGCTTTAGCTAAAAATCCACAAGCCATTGCATTAGCAGCACTTGATTCAAAAGCAGCTACATCTTATCTTGAAAAAGCAGAAGCATCAGGTATTCCAGTTGTTGGATTTGACTCAGGTGTTGACAGTCCAATCGTAAAAACAACAGCAGCAACAGACAACTACGCAGCAGCAGCAGCAGCAGCAGATAAAATGGCAGAGCTTATTGGTGGTTCTGGTAAAGTAGGACTTATTGTTCATGACCAAACAAGTAAAACAGGTGTAGACAGACGTGACGGATTTGTTAAAACTCTTGAAGAAAAATATCCAGATATTGAAGTAGTACCTGTACAATATGGTGAAGGTGACCATGCCAAATCAACAGAAGCGGCAAAAGCTATTTTAACAGCTAATCCAGACATCAAAGGTATGTTTGGTGCTAATGAAGGTTCTATTGCAGGGATTATCAATGCAGCTAAAGAACTTAATAAAGTAGGACAAATTACAATTATAGGTTTTGACTCAGGTAAATTACTTCTTGATGCCATTAAAGCTGACATTGTAGCAGGTGCTATCACACAAGATCCAGTAGGTATCGGTTATAAAGCGGTAGAAGCAGCATACAAAGCTTACAAAGGAGAAGAATCTCCAGAATTTATTGATACTGGATTCAAATGGTATGACAAAACAAACATGGATACTCCAGAAATTAAAGAAGTTCTTTATGAATAAAATAGCTTGATTTAACTCAATATAAATAAAAATAGTACGGACACTTAAAGTGTCGGTACTATTTTTATTTATATTGAGAAGATTTATTTATCTATCAGAGGATATTTCAATTAGATGTATAGATAAGGAAAATAGAAGCATTCTATAGTATAAAGAGGAAGTTTGAGCGTGATATAAAAAGAGTCGAAGTGAAAGGGGAAAATATGAGGAGACCAATACTATTCGGAATTATTCTAGCATTTGTCTTGGGAGTTGGGATTTCGATACAAAAGTTGTCAGCAGCAGAAGAAAATATCTCTATTGCCCTTATTGCCAAGGGTATTAAATATAAATATTGGAATGCAGTTCGAGAAGGTGCCGAAAAAGCCGCCAGAGACTATGGGGTTCAAATAACATTTGAAGGTACTGAGGAAGAGGAACAAATTCAACAACAAATTATCCTATTGCAGCAGGCTTTAGATAAAAATCCTCAGGCTATTGTCCTGTCATCAGTGGATATCAGTGCGATAACGCCCTATCTTGAAATGGCTCAAGCAAAAGGTATTCCAATTATTGGATTTGATTCGGGAGTAAACAGTCCAATAGTTAGAACCACTGTAGCCACAGATAACTATGGAGCAGGAGTTCTAGCAGCAGATAAAATGGCAGAGCTCCTTGGCGCAGAAGGAAAAGTGGGGGTTGTTGTTCAAGATATTACAAGTAAATCAGCAACTGACAGAAGAGACGGATTTATAGATACAATCAATCAAAATTATCCTAATATGACAGTAGCAGATGTCAGATATGGGAGCGGAGATTATATCCAGTCAGAAGAGGTTACAAAAGAGATGTTTGCAGTGCACCCAGATATGAGGGGTGTATTTGGTACTAATGAAGGTTCGAGTATAGGGATTATTAATGCAATTAAAGAGTTTAATAAGGTGGACCAAGTAGTAGGTATTGGCTTTGATTCAGGAGAAGAGATTCAGCAGGCTATTAGAGAGGGAATCATATCTGGAGCTATTACACAAAATCCAAGAGCTGTTGGATATGAAGCAGTAGAAGCAGCTATCAGAGCTTATAGAGGAGAAATACTGCCGGAATTCATAGATACTGGTTTCGAATGGTACGATCGATCCAATATAGATAACCCGGAGATTCAAGAGCTTCTTTATGAATAAGTGCTTATACCGGAGAGGTGAGGAACATATGAAAAAGGTAATAGTATTAGGAGTAGCATTTTTTTTGATTTTTGGAGCGAGTCTCAAAGTTGTAAAAATAATCAATAGAAGAGTAACAGTGACAGTAAATACAGTGGGTATGGAGAGTCCACAGGACAACTATATAGCTCTTATTGCAAAAAATCAAAATAGGTTCTGGAAAGCTGTTCAGGAAGGGGCGAAAAAGGCTGCAGACGAATATGGAATCAATATTACCTTTGAGGCACCAAAAACAGAGGCAGAGATTGATAAGCAGCTTAATATGCTGGGTGCAGCATTAGACAAACATCCTAAAGCTGTGGTATTGGCAGCACTAGATTCAAGACTTGCGACACCTTATCTTGAAAGAGCAGAACAACTTAATATACCTGTTATTGGCTTTGATTCTGGGGTAGACAGTCCTATTGTGAAAACAACAGTTGCAACAGATAACTATGCAGTAGGGGTATTGGCAGCAGATAAAATGGCAGAAGTCATAGGAGGAAAAGGAGAAGTGGGTATTGTTGTTCATGATCAAAGGGGGA
>JAQSYC010000066.1 GCA_029256345.1 Clostridia bacterium
GTGTACAAAGAGAGATTATCATCTTGTACAGTAACGATAATGCCAGTGGGGATAACAAATGTATCAATATGTTCATAAGGGTTGGCTTGTAAAATTCTTGTAATTGTATCTTCAACCCGATAGGTTTCGGCGCCGCTTTTAAGCATCAGTTCTCCTGCTTTTACAGCAAAGTTTAATATTTGTTCATGGTGATGCAATATATTCATAAGATACCTCGCAGTGTGACATTATTTAACAGTATACTCTGAATAAAGATAGGTGTAAAGATAGATATAGCCACTTGAAAAATAAAGAATGATGAACCTTTTTTCAAAATAGCACGAAAAGGTTCGAAAAAAATATATACATTTATAAAAAGGTATATTATTATTATAATAAGTAGATAAAATACCTATACAACAAATCAAGGATGGTGAAAGCATGTATTCATTAGAAGAAGTATACGCTGTAGACGGTGAAATTGCAGCTTTAATTGCAGAAGAGACAAACAGGCAAAATAATAAAATTGAGCTTATAGCATCAGAAAACTTTGTATCTAAAGCTGTTATGGCCGCCATGGGGAGTCCCCTTACTAATAAATATGCAGAAGGCTACCCAGGCAAAAGATATTATGGTGGCTGTGAAGTGGTAGATAAGGTTGAAGAATTAGCTAGAGAAAGAGCAAAAAAAATCTTTGGAGCAGAACATGCCAATGTGCAGCCAAATTCTGGTTCACAGGCCAATCAAGCAGTGTTTTTTGCAGTTCTTAAACCAGGGGATATTGTCATGGGAATGAACTTAAGTCATGGGGGGCATTTGACACATGGGAGTCCTGTTAACATATCAGGTAAACATTATCGTGTCATTTCCTATGAAGTGAATGCAGAAACTGAACGTATTGATTATGATAATATTAGACAATTAGCGCTGGAACATCGCCCGAAAATGATGATAGCAGGAGCCAGTGCCTATGCTAGAAGTATTGATTTTTCAAAGTTTAGAGAAATTGCTGATGAAATAGGAGCATATCTTATGGTAGATATGGCTCATATTGCAGGGCTTGTGGCTGCAGGGCTTCATCCAAACCCAGTACCTTTTGCACATTTTGTGACAACCACAACCCATAAAACCTTAAGAGGCCCAAGAGGTGGGATGATTTTGTGCAGCAAAGAATTTGCACAAGCTATTGATAAGGCCATTTTCCCGGGCATTCAAGGGGGACCACTTATGCATGTGATTGCTGCAAAAGCCGTGAGTTTTAAAGAAGCTTTAGAAGAGGATTTTAAAGTTTATCAAAAGAAGATTATCAGCAATGCAGATGCTCTTGCAAAAGCACTGATCAAAAGAGGCCTACGCATTGTATCTGGAGGAACAGATACGCATTTGATGAGTGTGGACGTCAGAAATATGAATGTTACAGGAAAAGAAGCGGAAAACATGCTGGATGAAATAGGAATTACTTGTAACAAAAATACGATACCTTTTGACCCAGCCTCACCTTTTATCACCAGCGGCGTAAGACTTGGAACACCAGCAGTGACAACAAGGGGGATGAATGAAGCGGATATGGATGAGATAGCTGATATCATTTATCTGACACTTAAAGACTTTGAAGCCAATAAAGAACAATGTGCACAAAGAGTTGCCCAATTATTAAATCAATATCCACTATACTAAAAAATAGATATAAGCATTATTTGATAAAATCAAGTAATGCTTTTTTCATGGGAATAAAGGCTTTATATTCGAAATACTAATGAAAAGCTAGTGGTAAAATGATATAATCAAGTAAAGATATAGAGACAAAGGCTAGACGATATAAATAGACTAGCCCAATAGACAAGGGGAATATTAGCAAGGGTAGGATGAGAGAAAATATATTTTAAAGGGGGAGGGTTATGGTAGATATAGAAAGTCTATACTTGGCATTAAAAACAGAGAATAAATATAAGAATTTAGATGAAGTCAATATTCTTATGCAAACACTCAAGGCAACAAAGGGGTCACTGGAATCAGTTATTTCATATATTATAAATCAGGCGGTACTAGCCCATATGAATTTAAATATTGATTCTACCATTATGCAGATGTTGTTTTTAAATGACTACTTAATTGGTTTATTTATGAAGAATTTTGATATTTTAATGAATAATTATGTGGTTCATTATTTACAGCAACATGAAGTGAATTTGATAGAAGAACAAGAAGTAGAAACAGTTAAAAGACTTGTTAAAAGTATTAATATGAAAACAGACTTGCAAGAATTTGACAATTTTATTAGTAAAGAATGGCATTTAATTTAATAAAACAGGTAAGAATAGAAGTGAGCAAATAATGAGTGAATTATTATTTCTTACTTCTTTTTTTATTGATTATTCTGTCAAAACAAAAAATATTTATAGTACAAGTATCTATAAATAAATTATAAAAAAAGGAATCTTTATGTATAGTGTAGAAATAATAATATAAGAGGTTAAAACAAATAGATAATCTGGAGGAGGTAGTTAAATGAAAATGTATGAAACAAAATTCATTCGCAATATTGCACTGCTAGGGCATGGTGGTGCAGGTAAGACTACTTTAGCAGAAGCGATGCAGTTTGCAGCAGGGATGACCAGTAGACTTGGCAAAGTTAATGCAGGAAATACGATAAGTGATTTTGATCCAGAAGAAATAAAACGCAAGATTTCTATCAGAACATCTTTGATTCCGGTGGAATGGAAAGACTACAAGCTTAACATACTGGATACGCCAGGGTATTTTGATTTTGTGGGAGGAGTAAAAGAAGCCCTGAGTGTAGCTGACAGTGCACTTATTGTGATGAGGGGGTCAGCTGGTATAGAGGTGGGAACAGAAAAGGCATGGGAGTATGCTGAAAAAGCTGATATTCCAAAGATGATGTTTATTACAGAAATGGATGCCCAAAATGTTGATATTGAAACGATTATGAACACCTGTAAAGAAAAGTTTGGCATGAGTATTGCACCGGTACAAGTGCCTTGGTATGAAGGGGAAAAGTTCGTGGGGTATGTACATGTACTGAAAATGCTTGGCAGGAGATTTGATGGCACGAAAGTTGTAACTTGCCCGATACCAGATGTGCTGCAGGCTAAAATAGCACCCATTAGAACTATGATCCTAGAAGCAGTAGCAGAGACAGATGAAGTGCTAATGGAGAAGTATTTTGCAGAAGAAGAGATTACATTAGAAGAAATTCAGGAGGCTTTTAAAAAGGGTGTATTAGCCAAACAAATTGTTCCGGTGCTTTGTGGAAGTGCACTGAATAGTACCGGTATATCTGTGCTTATGGACACCATGATTTCTTTATTTCCAGCGCCTAATGAAGGCAAAAAAGAGATGGGATATGATACTTCTACAGATGAAAAAATACAGATAGATTGTAAGGAAAATGAAAAAACTTCGTTATTTATATTTAAAACAATTGTAGACCCATTTATAGGGAAATTTTCTTTATTTAAAGTTAAGACAGGTACAGTAAGTACAGAGGATACTGTTGTTAATATGAGAACAGGGGAGAGTGAGAGACTAGCGCATCTTTATGTACTTTTAGGAAAAGAGCAAAAAGAAGTTGAGAGGCTCTATGCAGGAGATATAGGTGCTGCTGCCAAGTTAAAATCTCCAAAGACCTGTGATACATTGGCAGATAAAAGTTTCACAGTCAGCTATGACGCCATAGATTTTCCGAAACCTTATGTCAAGATGGCCATTTTTCCTCAAGGAAAAGGGGACGAAGAGAAGATGTCTAGTGCGCTTAATAGACTGATGGCAGAAGACCCTACTTTTTATATAGAGTATGATAAAGAAACCCATGAGACAGTCATCTATGGTATAGGGGAACAGCAATTAGATGTTATTGTGAACATGCTTAAATCAAAATTCAAAGTAGAAGTGCATTTGGAGCACCCTACCACAAGATACAGAGAGACTATCAAAGGTAAAGTTAATATAAGGGGCAAACATAAAAAACAATCAGGGGGACATGGGCAGTATGGCGATGTTGTCATGGAGTTTGAGCCTTCGGGAGACTTAGAAATGCCCTATATATTTGAGGAAAAAGTATTTGGCGGAGCTGTTCCGAGACAATACTTTCCAGCTGTCGAAAAAGGACTTGAAGAGTGTATTGTTAAAGGGGTTCTGGCGGGCTATCCCGTAGTAGGACTAAAAGCTGTATTGTTGGATGGTTCTTATCATCCGGTGGATTCGTCGGAGATGGCCTTTAAAATGGCAACAGCCATAGCTTTTAAAGAGGGACTTGTCAAAGCACATCCCACCATTCTAGAACCTCTTGCACATGTGGAGATTATGACACCGGAGGAGTATACGGGAGACATCATGGGAGATATGAAAAAGCGCAGAGGCCGCATGATTGGTATGGAGCTTAGGGGTAAGCAACAGGTCATCATAGCAGAAGTTCCTATGGCGGAACTCTATACCTATGCAACAGATGTCCGATCTATCACACAAGGCAGAGGAGATATCTATTATACCTTTGAGCGGTATGATGAAGCACCTATTGAAGTACAACAAAAAGTTATAGCTGCTAGAAAAGAAATGGCATAATGCAGTAAAATAAATATTTTTAATAAATTAAAGAAGTATTATTTTCATGGAAGGTCCATGAAAATAGTACTTCTTTTTCTTTTTTATTGATAGAATTGATTGACATTTGATAAGATACATCATATACTATATTAAAAATGATACTATATGACGTATAATATAAGACGTTATATAACTCTTAAATGTAAGGGACAAAATGCATAAGGCTAGGCGAGGAGGAGAATATGATATTTCAATTAGGCGGAACGTTACTAGATGCCTGTGTTCTAGCGGTACTTAATCAGGAGGATACCTATGGGTATGTACTTACCCAACGGGTCAGAGAGATTGTAGATATATCAGAGTCTACATTATATCCTGTCCTCAGAAGGCTTCAAAAGGATGGGTGTCTGACAACCTATGATGAACCTTATCAGGGCAGAAACAGAAGATATTATAGAATCACAGAGCTAGGGAAAAATAGATTGGACAGCTATAAAAGTGAGTGGACAGATTATAAAGATAAAGTAGATCAGGTCTTGTTAGGAGGTAAACGAGGTGAATAGGTATGAATTTATAGGAGAGTTAAGGAACCGATTAAAAAGACTGCCAGCAGAGGAACAGCAGGAAGCCATTAACTATTACGAAGAATATTTTGATGAAGCAGCTATAGGGTATGCCCCCATCAATCTAAATGAAATAGGGCGGCCAGCAGTCATCGCCAGTGAAATACTGGCTCAGACGGCGATAAGACATGTAGAAACATATCCTAAGTCTCCTAAAAGCAATGCTTCTGCCATAGGGCTTATTATAGTAGCTATTTTAGGAGCACCTATTGCATTTCCGTTAGCTTTGGCACTGGTTGCAGTAGTTTGTGCATTGATTGCAGCCATAGGTGCTGTTGTTCTGGCATTATGTCTGACTATCGTTGCACTTGGTATCAGCGGAGTGGCAATGTTAGTAGTAGGATTTATAAAATTAGCAGTCGAACCAGCTACCGGAGTGGTTTTTATCGGAATGGCTATGTTGTTTATAGGGATAACACTACTAGTAATAGTTGTTATTCAGCAGCTCCTAACAAGAGCTTTGCCGACTGTTATTTATGGGGTAAGAAATATATTGGGTCACAATAAAAAGGAGGAGAAGAGATGAAAAAGTGGTATCGCATCATAATCATAGGCATCTTACTGATGATAATAGGTATTGTATTAATAGGGATGGGCATGATGAGAGGCGGAAAAACTCAGATTGAAATGGGTAATCCGGCTAACAGAGGGGACAGTATAGCAGTTAAGGAAACATTAGAGGCTTTTGATGAGCTGGAAATAGATGTGGATACAGTGGAATTTAAACTTGTTAAGGGAGAGAATTACGGGATAGACTTTGTCGTATCAGATAGGGCGCCAGTAGAGTATCACCTAACAGATGGTAAATTAACTGTCAAACAAAAGGGTTATAAAAAACTGCCGATCAATATTTCATTAGGATTCAATTTCTCTAATAAAATGGTAAGCGGACCGTCTCATGATTATATCACTCTATCTGTGCCCGAAGAGGCGAATCTCCAAAGCATAATGATGAAGTGTGGGGTTGGCGAATTAAAAATAAGTGAAATAGAGACAGAGTATTTAGACTTAGATATAGGAGTAGGTAGTTTCAATCTGAGTGACATAACAGCCAAAAAGGCTAAGATAAAAGGGGGCGTCGGAGAAATTAGCGCTCGGGATTTTATAGCAGGACAGTTAGATGTAGAGGTAGGAGTCGGAGAAGTAGATATAGAAGGAATATTTGACGGAGATGTGATTATAAAGGGAGGAATGGGGGATATTAAATTAAGAGCAAAAGGAACAGAGAAGGATTTTAATTATCAATTTGAGCAGGGGCTTGGGGAGATAGAATTAAATAATAAGTCCGTTCATAGTATCAAGCAGACGGATAACAAAGCGGATAAGATGCTGTCAGCCGAGTCGGGGATAGGAAGTGTCTCTATTTATATAGAGGAATAAAGGTATATAGACTAAAAAATGTGAATATGTTAGATTATATGTAAAGGAGGGATAGATATGTGGACGAGGGAAGAACTTAAAGAAAGGGCAAAAGCAGTACTTAGAAGAGCCTATTGGAAAGCATTTTTTGTCAGTTTCATTTTGGCGTTAGTATCAGGTGAAATCACCAATGTAAGCAAAAATTTCAGTGATGATGGGAATGCAAGGATATTTATAAGGAACACGATGGACAGAGGTTTTCAAGAATTTAGTTGGTTAGGGCCAGCACTAATAGTTATGGCTATTGCCGGAATGGGGATATTGGTCGCAACATTAATTTTTGAAATATTTGTAGCAAATCCTGTTGAGATGGGTATCAAAAGGTTTTTTTTAAGTCTTACAGCAGAAGATGCGCCGATAGAACTTATAGGTTACGGTTTTAAAAATGGCAGATACCTTAATATTGTTAAAACGATGTTTTTTAAAAATCTTTTTATTTTTTTATGGACGCTATTGCTCATTATCCCAGGAATCATCAAGGCGTATGCGTATAGTATGGTGCCGTATATCCTAGCAGATAATCCGGAGCTGGATTACAGGAGAGCATTGGAGTTAAGCGAAGAGATGACAGATGGGGAAAAGTTTAATCTCTGGGTATTGGATTTATCCTTTATTGGATGGTATTTGTTAGGGGCATTAGCATGCGGGGTAGGTATATTGTTTGTATTACCTTATGTGAATACAACAAAGGCAGAACTCTACATTGCCCTTAGGAGAAATGCCCTGCAAAATAGGGTGTTTCAGTATGGCGAGTTAAACAATAATAAGTAAAAGGATTGAGTAATCAAAAGGCCTCTGAGGATAAGGGGCCTTTTCAGTTATATAAAAAAGAGAAAAAAATATAAAATAGTATTTGATGAATTTTCAGAAAAAACATATAATGATATAAAGGAGAATAATTTAATGACCAAAAAGGAGACCGTATTAATCACAGGCGCTTCAGGGGGAATAGGATATGAACTGGCTAAGCTGTTTGCTCATAAAGGCTATCACCTTATTTTGACGGCAAGAAACAGCCAAAAACTAAAGGCTCTAAAAGATAAATTGCAGGAAGAGACAAGTAGTAAGATAGCCATCATTACAGAAGATTTGAGTCAAATAGGAGCAGGACAAAGGGTTTTTGAAAAGGTAAAGGCAATAGAGGCCAGAGTAGACATACTTATTAATAATGCTGGAGCGGGTTATACAGCAGCATTTCATGAAAAGGCATATGAACAAGACTTTCAGGTCATGCAGCTTAATATGGGAGCTTTAACGGAGCTAACCAAACTTTTTGG
>JAQSYC010000067.1 GCA_029256345.1 Clostridia bacterium
GAGAATTCAAGCTTAATAAAAACAGCTTTAGGCTGCTGTGGATGCAACACCTGCTCCTATTATGCCTGCCACCATGATCTTAGCCCAGCAGAGCTGATGATGATGGTTAAACAAGAATTTATCAAACAGGGTATTAAGCCAAGTGGTCAAAATGACCCTCAGCCAAGTCATAACGTAACAGCTGAAGTGCCTTCTGGCAGATTACTTTACAAGCTGGGACTAAAAGACTATGACAGACATGGGATTTTTGAAGACAGAAAAATTGATTTATCCATAGTTTATATGCCACTGGCATCACATATAGGAAAAAAAGCACTGCCTATTGTTAAAATAGGGGATACAGTAAAAGAAAAGCAAAAGATTGCCGCTGCACAAACAGGCATCAGTGCGAATGTACATAGTAGTATTGATGGGGTGGTCAAAAAGATTACAGATACAGAGATCATTATAGAAGGGAGATAACCGAAATGGATGAAATGAAATCGCTCGGAGTAGTCGAATTTAGATCTGTAGCCTTAGGAATTAAAGCAGCAGATACAATGGTGAAGGCTGCAAGTATTAAGCTTGTGATATCACAAGTCGTATGTCCAGGCAAATATATTATTTTATTTAGCGGAAAATTATCTTCTGTAAAGGCAGCGTTAGAGGCGGCAGCAGCTTCCCCTTTTGATACTGTACTCATAGATACTTATCTGCTTGGCAATCCAGACCCCAGCCTATTTCCAGCTATTTATGGTGTGACTGAAAAAGGTAATCCAGAAGCTATCGGTATTATAGAAGGTTATTCAGTGGCCTCTATTGTAGGAGCTGCTGATGAAATTGTAAAGACAAGTCCTACCAAACTTATAGAAATTAGGTTAGCTAGGGGGATGACTGGTAAATCCTATGCTATTTTCAGCGGAGAGTTATCGGCAGTTGAAGCTTCTCTTGAAAAAGCCAAAAACACTTTAATGGAAAATGCCATGTACATCCAAAGTGCTGTTATACCTAGTCCAGACCCTCAAATATGGGACATCTTATAATTTCAAAAAAATACCTGTAACAGGTATTTTTTTGATTAGTGTACTTAATACTATTAAATAGTTACCATACTAAAACGA
The DNA here is from genome assembly GCA_029256345.1 of Clostridia bacterium. Lineage (GTDB taxonomy): Bacteria > Bacillota > Clostridia > Lachnospirales > Cellulosilyticaceae > FMMP01. The sequence continues at coordinate 1,101 of JAQSYC010000067.1, forward strand.
CCAAAACAAAAATCATGTAGTAAAGGAGTCTTTTATGAGTAAAAAAGCATATATTGCCATAGATTTAGGGGCATCAAGTGGAAGACTGATTTTAGGAAGTATGAAAGAAAACAAACTACAATTAGAAGAAATACATCGTTTCCCTAATGAACCGGTGCATTTAGGAGATACTTTCTATTGGGATTTTATGAGGATTTTTCATGAGATAAAACAAGGGCTCAAAAAAGCGGCTCAGCTTAAGGACGTAGAAATCACTTCTATAGGTATCGATACATGGGGAGTAGATGGGGCGTGGCTGGATAAGGATGGCAAACTGCTTACCAATCCAGTACACTATAGAGACAATAGAACAAGTGAAATCATGGAAGATTTTTATAAGCATATTACAGACAGCAAACTTTATGATATTACAGGCATCCAAAAAATGAGTTTTAATACGGTCTATCAGCTGTATCATGATTTTAAAACAAATGACGTGATCAGAACCTTTGGAGACAAATGGCTTTTTATGCCTGATCTTATTGCTTATTTTCTGACAGGCACTACCTTTAATGAATACACCATTGCATCTACAGGTGCCCTTTTAGATGCATCAAAAAGAGAATACTCAAAAGAACTTTTTGAGGCTCTTAAGATGCCTATAGAAAAAATGCAAGAATTGGTTATGCCAGGTACTGGGGATGGAACTAGATGAACCCATTATGGACCAGAGATCAAAGGATTTTAATGTAACGAATGAAGGCGGAGTCGAAGGAACGATTCGTTATCTTAAAAACATTAACGGCTTATGGTTCCTGCAGCAGCTCCGTAAGGTATGGAATGAACGGGGATTAAATTTATCTTTTCCAGATATTATAGCAGCTGTAAAAAACTCTGACAGTGACTATGCAGTAGATGCCAAAGATGATCGTTTTATGGCACCGTTGGATATGGAAAAAGAGATCATAGCGTATTGCAAAGCAACATACAACGTAGAACTCAGTGACATAGGGGATATTGCAAAAGCGGCTTATAACGGACTCGGGATTCTGTATAAAGAAATTTTAGAGCAGTTCGAAGCCATAACTAACAAAAATGTCCACACCATCAGAATGGTTGGTGGTGGGATACAAGATCAGTACCTATGCCAAAAAGTAGCGGATATAACAGGCAAAAAAGTAGTTGCAGGTCCAGTGGAGGCCTCTTGTATAGGGAATATGCTTATGCAGATGAAAGCGCTTGGAGACATAACGTCTCTAGAAGCTGGCAGAACGATTGTAAAAGCTTCATTTGATCAAAAAATCTATACGCAGCAATAAAACATATGCTGTAGCAACGATAAAGATGTTGCTACGGTAAAAAGGCAGGGGTGTTCCAAAAAAGTAACCTCATTATTACTTTTAAGGACATCTCTGTATTTTGTTGCATTAAGTGATAGTATACACATAGAGAAATAGTAGGGAAGATGACATCAAAGTATAATATGATATAATGCAATAAATAAACGGAAAGCACTTTATAACATAGGTCCACAAATAGAAGAAAGGGAGTACTTATGGGAAGAAAAAAGTCTATTTTTATCAGTAAGCAAGTCTATTCCTATTCCATTGTTTTTGCTGTAATGGCATTGGTTTTTTTTAGCGCATTTTATTATTATACGGTAATAACAAGTGAAAAAATCTCTACATTAAGTCAGCAGGAATTAGCAGACAAGACGATTAAACAAGTTGAGTATTACCTTAATGACATGGATAATATAGCCTACCAAGTGATGACCAACTCTAATTTATTAAATATATTTAATAAGTTACATCAGGATACAGATAACAGCAATTATTTTGATGATAATCTCCTTTTAAATATTGATACAGGAAGTATATTAACAACGATTAACGGCCCCAAAAGATTGGCGTGGAGAATCAGTGTGTACAATCAAAACGGAGATTATATAAGTGCAGGAACCATGACTGACAAAGATAATGTAACAGCTGTTTTGGCCCATAACAACATAGAAGAAGAGATGCATGACCTGATGGTAAGTATGGAGAAAAGCACAGTACTTTCACCTCACCCGGACAGATGGTCGGACAGCTATAGCTCAAGGTATGTGAGTATCAAACGGCCGCTTATGAATATTTATTCTCAGGAAGTTTACGGCATTGTGGAAGTTCAGCAGGATATCAAAACGCTTATTCAAAATACTGAATTTGATGTTTTAGACTCCATTGGACTTACGCTGATAGATGATCACGGAGAGATTGTATTTGATTCATCAGATAAGAGCATTAGATCAAAAAAGCTCAATCAGGTAGCTAAGACTTCTTCTCAATATGGTTGGACCGTTATCTTATCTCAAACGAGATATGCGATGTTAGCCCCCTATAAATTACTCATTATAGCGGTTTTTGTAGGCAGCATAGGAATTATGATACTGATGACATTAGCTATTTTTATCATAGCCAGAAGGCTCAGCAAGCCTATTATTTTGTTAAAAGATACGGTAAGTCAGCTAAGCATGCAGAACATACCTAAGCAATACGAAAATGACAACAATATTGATGAGGTAAGGGAGCTGAATATCGCTTTTTCTTCCATGTTAAATCGATTAAGTGAATCTATAGCATTGGAGAAAAAAGCTTGGCTGTTAGCACTTCAAGCTCAGATGAATCCACATTTTTTATATAATAGCCTTTCGATTATTAGCGCAGCAGGTGTAGAACAAGGTAATGAAAAAGTAGTTATGATGTGTCAGGAACTATCAGCGATGCTTAGGTATGTGGCGTCCTATAAAGAAACAACAGTGACATTAAAAGAAGAAATAGAAAATGTGACAAGCTACTTGCAACTGATGAAATGGCGGTATGAGGACTATTTTACTTATGAATTGGAGATAGAAGAAGAGCTTTTGTCCATGAAAATGCCAAAACTTATATTGCAGCCCTTAGCAGAGAATTGTTTTGCCCATGCCTTTACTGAGGTGGAACCTCCTTATTTTATCAAGATAGCCGCAGCCGTAGAAAACGAGCAGTGGTCTATCAAAGTAACTGATAATGGATGCGGCCTTACTGAAGAAAAAAAGCGTGACATACTTAGCAGAATAAATGCCTACTGGGAGGGAAGTCATGATAAATATACAGAGATGGAGATTGGAGGACTGGGTTTAATCAATACCCTTATCAGAATGAAACTTAATACAGGAAGAGAAATAGCCTATTTTATAGAAAACAATAATCCTCAAGGATTAAGTATTACAATGAGAGGAGCTATCTAATGATTAGAGTCATGGTTGTTGAAGATGAGCCGCCGATTATGCGTGTTATTATCAAGTTTATTGAATCCTATGGAGAGGAATTTAAAGTGGTAGCCACAGCAATAAACGGTAAAAAAGCTTTGGAAGTATTAGAAGAAAAAGAGATTGATGTGGTTTTTACAGATATCAAAATGCCTGTTATGGATGGGCTGAGACTCACAGAACATATCAAAGAACAAATGCCTGAAATAGTCGTTGTGATTATCAGTGGCTTTCAGGATTTTCAGTATGCCAGAAAGGCCCTGCAGTTTCAAGTCTGTGACTACCTTTTGAAACCTATCTCACAAGAAGCCATCACCACTGTACTTAAAAAAATCAGTAAAGATCTAATCATAAAAAGTGAAGCCAAGCAGAGACAGCAAATTATTCGTTTTATGAATGAAAATCATGCAGAAAAACTTAATAAAGACACAGAGTCCAACTATGCTATCTTTTTAATTTGCATAGGGGCTTTCCCTCTTGTGCCCAATGATTCGATGTTACCGGCAAGAGATTTTTGGGATCGGGTGAATATGGATAAAAAGTTATCAGAGGTATTATTGAAAGAAGAAAATAGTATGTGTTTTAATGGAAAATCTACAGCTGAGATGGTAGTGGTAGCAGAGATTACCACCCAGGAAAGAATCCATCAGGTGGCAGATCAACTCATGAAACAGCTTAAAATAAATAATCCACTGCCTATTACACTTGTTTCAAGTCACCATTTAATAAGGCTCAGCCATATTGGGGAGGTACTTAAGACATTGAGGACTAAACTGTATGTTAATACACAGCTCTTTACTTCACAAATATTATGGCTTGAGAAGGAAGAAACGCAGGATAAAACCCGGCTTGACATTAAAATGATGGTAGAAACCATTCATTCAGCCATGGACAGCAGTCAGCTCACCAATTGTATCATAACGACTCTTACAAAGTTTATCGATGCAGGATTTACACAATTGCAGATTGTAACTTTTTTTGACAACATCATTAATGGACAATACTTCAAAAATAATATTTTTAATAAGGATACATCGGCGCTCAAAATGGATTTAGAAATTGCGGTATCTAATGCGACAGATGAAAAGGCATTAGCTAAAGAGATAGCTTTTATCATGCTTAGCGGCAATCATCAAGAGGAAAAGCCCAATGAAAAAGGCAGCACCCGAGATATTGCACAAAAAATAGAAGAGTATTTGAAATCTCATTATCAGGAATCTATTACCACAAATATGTTATCTAAAAGATTTGGATTTGTACCATCCTATATAAGTAAACTATTTCGTGCTTATAAAGGGATGTCGCCTTCAGAATACTTAACTTATTATCGGATAGAAAAATCCAAACAGATTATGCTCAAAGAGCCGGAAGTATTATGCAAGGAAGTTGCAACCATGGTAGGTTTTAGTGACCAGCATCACTTTTCAAAAACTTTCAAAAAGCAGACTGGTATGTGGCCTACAGAATATGCAACAAAAAAGCAATAAATCATAAGACTTTAATTTTAGACATCATAAGTTTAATAATTTACATTTATCTTATAGGCGTACTTTGTTAGTATTAGATTAACAAAACAAGACAACGATGAAAGTTTGTCTTGCATCAAGCACCAGTGAAAGAAAGGATGGGTGGTGAGTATGTCGGAATTTATTTTAGAGCTGAATGGCATAACAAAAATATTTCCAGGTGTAAAAGCCCTTAACAATGTAAATTTCAACCTTAGAAAAGGCGAAATTCATGCCCTCATGGGAGAAAATGGAGCAGGTAAGTCAACTTTTATAAAAGTTATTACAGGGGTGCATGCTCCAGAAGAAGGAGAAATTTATTTTGAAGGACAAAAAGTAAATTTCAAAACCACAAGAGATTCACAAAAACTTGGGATTGCTGCTATATATCAACATGTTACAAATTATCCAGATCTCAGTGTAACCGAAAATATATTTATAGGGCATGAAAAAGTATCACCTAGGACAAAACGCATATTATGGAATGATATGCATAAAAGGGCAAAAGAGTTATTAGACAGTGTGGGTGCAAATATTGATCCCAGAACACAAATGGGTACATTAAGTGTTGCAGAGCAGCAAATCGTAGAAATCGCTAAAGCGTTATCCATGGACGCAAAAATCATTATTATGGATGAACCAACAGCAGCCCTTACAAAAACCGAAAGTGAAGAACTCTATAAAATCGCTGAGCAGCTCAGAGACAGCGGCGTATCTATCATTCTTATCTCCCATAGATTTGAGGATATGTACAGACTTGCAACAAGGGTCACGGTGTTTAGGGATGCACAATATATAGGCTGTTGGGGAGTAGATGAGATCTCCAATGAAAAACTTATCTATGCGATGGTTGGCCGCGAAATGACCCAGCTTTTTCCTCCAAGGCAAGGGGAAATTGGCAAAGAAGTGTTAAGGGTAGAAGGACTTTGCAAGACCGGTTATTTTGCAGATATATCCTTTGATATCAAACAAGGAGAAATATTAGCCCTTACAGGACTTGTAGGAGCTGGCAGAACAGAAGTCTGTGAAAGCTTATTTGGGATAACAAGAGCAGATAAAGGAAAAATTTTACTTTAGCAACTCTTAAAAATATTTCTACAGCAGGTTGGCTGGATGAAAAGAAAGAAGCAAAAGTGGCCAAAACTTTAGCTGAAAAAGTAACTGTAAAAGCAACAAGTATATTTGATACGGCGGATTCCTTATCAGGAGGTAATCAACAAAAAGTTGTTGTTGCAAAGCTTTTAGCATCAGACCTTAAAGTAATTATCTTAGATGAGCCTACAAAGGGTGTAGACGTAGGAGCCAAATACGCTATTTATGAGATCATGAGAGAACTGGCAAAACAAAATTATGCCATCATTATGGTTTCCTCAGAAATGCCGGAAGTATTAGGTATGAGCGACCGTATAGCCGTTATGAGAGATGGAAGAATAACAGCTACATTAGAAACCGGTGGTATCACACAAGAGCAAATACTAGAATTTGCAATGCTAGAGAAAGGGTAAGGAGGAGAAAAAATGCGTAATATTTCTAAATTCAGAGAGATGGGATTACTTGTATTTATTGTTATACTTTGTGCTTTTATACAGTTCAAGAATCCTAGTTTTTTAAGCTTTGAAAATATCAATGACCTCCTTACTAATACAGCCATACTAAGTATATTAGCTGTGGGTATGATGATGGTTCTTTTAACAGCTGGGATTGACCTATCTATTGGATCGACACTGGCATTATCTGGTATGACAGCAGCACTGGTAGTCAGCAACAACCCAGAGATCTCTCCAATTGTAGCGATACTTATTGGTGTGGCAGTGGGAACAGTTTGCGGATTCATTGTTGGGTTTTTAGTATCTATGTTTGGAGTTTTTCCAATCATCGCCTCTTTGGGAATGATGAATGTTTATAGAGGTTTAACCTTTATGTCCAGCGGAGGCAAGTGGGTAAGTGCCCACCAAATGCCAGACAGTTTTAAAGGCATAGCAACCGGTTCGATTTTAGGGATTAATACACTGATATTTATAGCCATTGTAATCTACATTATATTCTACTATTTTATTAATTATACAAGGACCGGCAGACAGATTTATGCAGTAGGGAGCAATGTGGCCTCAGCAAAGATTAGTGGTATTAACACAAAGAAAACGCTTCTTCTGGTCTATACTTTAATGGGCGCTTTATCCGGTTTAGCAGGAGTTTTATGGGTATCCAAGTTTGCTTCTGCACAAGGAGATACAGCTACAGGATATGAGCTCAGTGTTATAGCAGCTTGTGTACTTGGCGGTGTGAGTGTAGCAGGAGGGTATGGTAAAGTTTCTGGACTTTTAGTAGGCGCACTTCTACTGGGTATTTTAAATAATGCACTACCACTTATCAATGTTTCTCCTTTTTGGCAAAATGCAATACAAGGCTGCATTATCCTTGTAGCAATCCTTATGAATGCTTATGTAAAAAGGCGTGCTACAAAAGAAAATCTCATGAGGAGGAAGATATAAGCTATGGAAAATAAAAGAATAGTAGAAAACACAAAAAAGTTTAACTTAAAACAGTTTTTCTTCCAATGGGAATGGATGTTAGTTGGCGTCTTTATTATCATTAACATTATGAATTCAAATCTATCACCTTATTATCTAAGCTTTACAGGCATTATGGATGCATCTATGACCTTTTTAGATAAAGCTTTTATGGTACTTCCTATGGTATTTATTATCATATTAGGTGATATCGACATATCCATCGCCTCAACAACAGCATTATCGGCAGTGATTATGGCAGTAACTTTCAACATGGGGTTACCTATGCCGCTTGCTATATTGCTGGGGTTAACAGTAGGTGCAGTATGTGGTCTAATCAATGGCTTACTGATTGTTAAATTTAAAGAATTACCAGCTATGATTGTTACTTTATCAACCATGATTATTTTCAGAGGTATTGCTTACATCATTTTAGAAGATCAGGCAGCTGGTAAATTTCCAGAGTGGTATTCCTATTTAGGATGGGGATATGTAGGTACGGTTCCATTTATGCTGATTGCATTTATCGTATTTGCGATACTATTTGGACTGCTCCTTCATAAAACCACTTTTGGAAGAAGTGTGTATGGCATGGGTAATAACATCACAGCTTGTCGTTATTCCGGTATTAAGACAGACAAAATAAAAGTTATCGTCTTTACACTTATGGGATTTATGGCGTCTGTAACGGCCTTATTCCTTATATCGAGGACAGGAAGTGCCCGTCCAAATGTAGCTACAGGCTATGAAATGGACGTTATAGCAATGGTTGTACTAGGGGGCATTAGTACATTAGGTGGTAAGGGCCGTATGTTAGGGGCTGTTATTTCAATCTTTATTATAGGACTCCTGCGTTATGGTCTAGGACTTATCAATGTGCCAGCTCAAATGTTAATGATTATTATAGGTATCATATTAATCATTGCGGTTACAATACCTAATATTAACTTAAGTAGTTTTAAGAAAAAAAAGATTGCGTAGAGTAAGAGATTTTATGTAACTGGTTTAAATGGGCATTATGCTCTTTTAAATAAGAAAAAAATACGGGGGTAAAAAAATGAAAAAAATTAAAAAATTATTAGCACTTAGCATTGGAACAGTGTTACTAGCATCAAGTTTAGCTGGATGTGCAAGCAAACCAGCAACACCAGAGGCGACTCCAGGAACAACTGCAGAGGCAACTCCAGAAGCTACAGCCAACGGCGAAGCAAAGAAATTTGTTTTGATTGTTAAAAGCACAGGAAATCCATACAATGAAAAAGAAGCAGAAGGATTTAAAGCTGCAATAGAAGAAGCAGGAGCAGGAGAAGTTATCTTAAAAGCACCAGCAGAACCAACAGCAGAAGCACAAATCCAAATGATAGAAGAAGCAATAGCTCAAAAAGTTACAGTCATTGCACTTGCAGGAAATGACCCAGATGCATTAGAGCCAGTACTTAAAAAAGCTATGAATGCAGGAATTAAAGTATTATCACTTGACTCAAGCGTTAACTCAGCAAGCCGTATGGTGCACGTTAACCAAGCAGATCCAGAACGTATCGGCCGTGTACAGGTTCAAGCTATTTCAGAAATGATAGGCGGAAAAGGTCAAATCGCTGTTCTTAGTGCAACTTCTCAAGCAGCTAATCAAAACCTATGGATAGAATGGATGCAAAAAGAACTTGAAGATCCTAAATATGCGGATATGGAACTTGTAAAAGTGGCTTATGGCGATGACCTTCGTGATAAGAGTACTTCAGAAACAGAAGCGTTACTAAAAGCTTATCCAGACCTTAAAGGTATTATTTCACCAACTACAGTAGGTATGGCAGCAGCAGGTAAAGTTTTAACAGATAAAGGTTTAGTAGATAAAGTTGTTTTAACAGGACTTGGACTTCCAAGTGAAATGGCTGAATACATTACAAATGGTGTTTGCCCATGGATGTACTTATGGAACCCAATTGATGTAGGTTACTTAGGTGGTTATGCTGCAATGGCTCTTGCGGATGGAACAATCACAGGCGCTGAAGGTGATAAATTTACAGCAGGCAGACTTGGAGAAAAAGAAATTATTACAGCTGGTGATGGAACAGAAATCATGCTTGGAGACCCATTCAAATTTGAGCCAGCAAACATTGAAGAATGGAAAAGTGTATACTAAAAAAGAGATTTAGCAGTAAAAGAAAAAAGCCTGTCTCTATAGAGCTAGGCTTTTTTCTTTATTCAAAATAGATCATACGACTTGAAAATAAAGTATTAAGCAGATAGTATATAGTGAAGGTGTAAACATTTTCATACATTTTAAGGAGGTTTTTATAATGGAGAATAGTAACAAACTTGCATGGACATGGTCTATCAAAGAAGCGTGTTTAGAAGAATATGTAGAGATGCATCTCAATGCATGGCCAGAAATTTTAGAAGAGCATTCTAAAGCCGGTATTAAAAATTATTCTATCTTTCAAAATGGTAATCAATTTTTTTATGTGTTCGAATGTGACGATACAAAAAGTGCTTTTGCTTACATTGATAAAAGTGAAGCTTGCAACAGATGGAATGCCATCACATCTAAGATGGTAGAAGGGTCATTTGACTTTTCAGAACCTAATCCCATAGTAGCCATGAGAGAAGTATTTTACTTAAAATAATGCAAGGAAGTCAATGAATTTCAGCTTCATATAATCTAATCTATCAAAATGTCCTCCAGAAAGAACGGTGTATCTTTCAGAGGACATTTATTTTTGCTGACTTTTATATCGGAATGAAGCATATTTAGGTGTTAAGTACCCCCATAGCATGATATAATTAGAAAATATAAATTAATCGTTAAATAATAGATTTGTTTTAATTCATTCATTAATCATTTCTTGGTCAGATGAAAGACGTGATGAATGAACAAGATAGCAATCTGTTTGCCAGAACTGAATTTCATGAAGGGGGAACGCAATGAACAAAAATAATGTGCGTCATGGCATAAAACTATTATTCATATCGATTATTTTACGAATTGTATCATTTGTATTCTTTAGCTTTTCTTGGCAATGGTCTAATATATTTGTAAGAATAATTGAGGTAATAATAGGAATTTTATTTTTAGGTAGTTGGCTGATTTACGGGTTAAGAAATAAGACTGGGTTTAAAAATGGTCTTGTTATTGGTTTAATTGGAACAAGTGATGCTTTATTATTAATGGTAGTGTCATTAGTACTATTTATAAATAGGGGGACGTATTATTTTGGCCCAATAGAAATGATGGTTTGGAATTTTCCATTGATGGGTATTTTAAATATTTCCAGTCAGATACCAGATAGTATAATCTATGTTGCACCGTTTTGGGCCATATTTCTGACGGCTATAGGAAGTCTTAAGAAAAAAGGTGAAAAGCAAGACTCCTAACATCTTTGATAACAAAGGTTAGGAGTTTTTTTAGTTTTTATTACAGTCATTTAGGAAATAAATTGACAGATAAAATAAGAATAATCACTTATGTAATTATCAGAAAAAAATGATATAATACAAAATATATAGAAAATATTTTGAGTATATAGATAAAAAATTTTAGGAGGATTTGATATGAACGAGATTAGCATTGGTGACATAGTAAAAGTTTCTATTGTTACATATAAAGAAAGATGGAATACCCTACTATTGATAAGTTTAATGAGTACAATTATTTCTACTTCTATCGGGATATTTGGTATTATTATTACCTCAATAGGAATATCATCGCTACAAGTGTTATTGTCACTTGTTAATCTAGTTGTAGTGGTAATTAGTGTATATTTTACATCTAGATTATCCGTAACGATGATCATTGCTTCAAATAGCTTACTATGTGGTGAAGATGTAATGATATCTCATAGTTATGAAGAGGCAAAGCATACAACTTGGAGATATATTGGAATAACATTATTATTTGGATTGATCTTATTTATACCCATCATATTGATCATGTTTGGTATATTTTATGGAAGTTTAATGGGTATATCATTACAAATGAGAGGGTTACTTGTTATTGTTGGGTTGTTGCCAGCAGCGTATTTAAGTACAATATTCTATTTCTCTATTTATGCAGTTGTTTTACACCCAAATGAAACAAAGGTTTTTTCATACAGTAAACAATTGGTAAAAGGTAATTTTTTTAAAGTGTTGATCATCACATTAATACCTATAGTCTTTACAGTGCCAATAATGGTTTCTAGTTTTTATCAAAATATAAATGAAATAAGTATTGGGCTACAAATTATATATGCTCTTGTAAGAAGTATACCTGGTATGCTGATTGCACCGTTTACAGTATTGATTTCTATAGTTGCTATGGAAAGAATGGGAAAAGCAAAAGAGAGTAGCCACTTCCATTAAAAAACAATTTAATATCACATCTTTGTAGCAGAGCCGCACGCACTCTAAACACTAAGTCGGTCTGGTTAAGTGTCTAGGGCGTCTTAAACACGGGGACGTTATATGAACCCCCAATACTATGTTGTGAATTAAAGGAGACTATCATGCATTATAATAATACCTCTAGAAGAATGTATCGTGTCTTAGATACATGGATTGATATTGAAGCACAGCCGCAGAAAGTCTGGGAAATGCTTGTGGACTTTAAATCATGGGAATTATGGAATCCGTTTATTCCAATTGTTGAGGGAAATCTTCAAATTGGTGAGCATATGCGTATCAAGGTTATTCCGCCAGGATTGAGACCAATGATCTTTAGACCAGAAGTTTATGTAGTAAAACTATATGAAGAAATTCTTTGGGGTGGTAGCTTTCTCAAGGTTGTATATCGCGGTGATCATGCTTTTTTGCTAGAACCTCTCACAGAAGGAAAAACGCGATTTCGGCAAATAGAAAAGTTTCGGGGTCCGATAGTTTTATTAATGGGGAGTATGATTAAAAAAACTGAGATGGGTTATCATCAAATGAACCTTGCTTTCAAGAGACGTGTTGAAGGAAATACATGAGAGAATTAAATACTCGTATTGGAGGAATTGAAGATGTGCTTAAGTTTCATACATAGGGCGAAAGATGTTATTGTTGCTATGAATTTTGATAATAATGGGATGAAATATTCTATAAATACAAAGGATCCAAATCAGTTTATTGTATTAGTTGAGAGCGGACGAGGAAAGTATCCATCATTTGGAATTAATGGCGATGGCGTATTTGTAAACAACCTTATTGTCAATTCAAATGGGAAAGGTTTGTATAGAAGGCCAAGTAAGAAAGTCACACATACTTCTAAACTTGTTACAGATATTATCAATGGGACAATCATTGCTGATGGTTTAGAAGGGTATTTACAAAGCATAGAAGTTGTAAACACGCCTGATTGGAGTACCCATAACATGATTTGTGATTCACATGCAAATGTTTGGGTGGTAGAACCTGGGCGTGGCAATATTTATAGTCCGGCTACTGCCTCCTCTTTTTTTGTTATGACAAATTTCTCATTATGGGACTATAAAAATGAAGATATTGATTGTGAATGTACCAGATATTTAGCGGCATCTAACGCACTAGTTCAATCAGATGAGATGAATGTTGAAGAAGCATTTCGCATACTTGAATCTGCAAAGCAAGCTGAAGGTGAATGGACTACTGATTTTTCAATGGTGTATTCGAAAAATAAACATACTTTGTATTATTGTTTAGATGGTAATTTTAAGGATAGATTAGAATATGTATTTCCTAGCGCATAGGCTTAAAACACAGGCTGTCTATATAATATGAAGGCAGGTGCGAGATAATGAAGGGAAAAAAAGTTGATAAAATGTTAAATAGATCCTCTGAAAGAAAGGGAAAACAAGAAGTGTGGAATTCACTATTGGCTATTTTAGTTTGTTTTGTAGTTCTAGCATGTATTATTCTGCCACCTAGTCGTGGAACAGTTGTGCCTTTTTTAAATAAAGACGGAAAAAAGCTGGCAAACAGTATCTCCGAAAAAGTCTCTATCGAAATTAATGGCGTAGGACAGGGGATGTTCATTAAAGGCAAGGATATAACAAAACCTGTACTACTCCTGGTGCATGGAGGACCTGGCATGTCCGATTACTTTTTGGCAGAGGAATATCCAACAGGTATTGAAAATGAGTTTGTTGTCTGCTATTGGGAACAGCGCGGTACGGGCATCTCGTACAACTCCGACATTGCACCTGAAACAATGACTACAGAGCAATTTATATCAGATATTATAGAGGTAACAAATTACCTCAGAAACCGATTTGGACAGGATAAGATTTATCTAATGGGTCATTCATGGGGGACTTATCTCAGCGTTAAAACAGTTGCTAAGTCACCAGAATTATTCCATGCCTATATTGCTATGAG
>JAQSYC010000068.1 GCA_029256345.1 Clostridia bacterium
ATACTAGAAAAAGGGGTTTTGTTAGGTGATACAAGCACTTAGATTGGCAAAAGAACAGGAGGTTAGTATGATTGTTGATAAGATACAACATATAGAAAAATACAAAGAATGGGATATCCCAGTACATAAGATAATGGAGTTCATTGCATACCAGGAAAAAGTAAATTTACCAGATGGGAGATATGATATCTTGGGAGATAATCTTTTTGCATTGGTACAGATCTACAAAACAAGAGATTATGAAGAGGGAAAGTGGGAGGCTCACAGGGAGTACAGTGATTTGCAATATATGGTTGAAGGAGCGGAATGGATGTATTGGGCACTACCAGAAAAACTTACAGTAAGTGAAGGCTATAATCCTCAAAAGGATATCTTATTTTACCAAGAGGCACCCTATCAGGGCAGCATGCTTTTAGAACAAGGTATGTTTGCACTATTTCTCCCACAGGATATCCATAGGCCTTGTTGTAAGGTGCAAAAAGAAGAAGCGGTTAAAAAGATAGTCTTTAAGATAAAATATAAAGGTTAGGAGAGCGGTTTTTATAGAATCATAAGTAAAAGTTAGAACTAATAAGCAGAATTGCTAGGTAAGTTGAGCAATTCTGCTTATTTTATTTAAAGTTATAGTGGTCTTTTGTCGAAAGATATTTTACATCTTAGACAATAAAAACGACATGTTAGACAATCATTATATAATACTATAAAAATGTATGATAAGCTAAAAATAAGGCTTATAAAAAGGAAAATTAAAGAAATTCAAAAAAATTTAATAAAAACTGTGACATTAAGGGGGTTTGCAGCGTCTATAATAAGTGACGGCATAAAACAGTAGAATTTACTTGAAGCGTGGGGGGCGATGGTTATTGATACTAGTTCAATAATGATATTGATTTTTAAATCTTTTCGTGAAACATTGTTTATCATTACGATGTTGGCTATTATTTTTTATATTTTAAAAAGTCTAAAGAGATGATGTCATATCATTGTTTTTAAGATAGAAGGTGGGGATGATGAAAATTTTTTACCAATATAAAATAATACTCTTAATGCTGGTGGGTTTAGGTATCTATCTCTTGTATTCGAGGCCTTGCAGACTCAATGTCTGTACAAATGTCAAAGAGGTTGAAGCCATGGAGATTGTCATTACCAGTTTTGAAAACGGGTTTTCTAAGCAAACTAGAAAACATACATTTTCAAAAGATAAGAAAAAGATAGAAGTCGTGATGGAGTTTCTAAAAATATATTCCTTTAGAAAAAAAGTTTACTTACCGAATCAGCCGATACCTAGAGCACAGCCTCATACTATTTCTATCATATTTCATTATAGAGATAAAAAGAATACAATGGTTATAGATTTATTTGATGCGGGAGATGAAGGACAGATAAGGATAGATCAGCTGGGGTCTGGTTATGTTCCTCATGGTATGGGCAGTGTTGGAAAAAAACAGGAGTTGATTTTTCATGGAGAGTTGCTTCAGATGATCAATGGAGAGTTGCTTCAGATGATCAATAGGGTGTTTGAGGATGAATTTACAGAGAATACATTTTAGGTTGTAGCTGCTATGACTAAGTGTTTTGGGAAGTAGATGAAATAAAAGTGGATGATAATAAGACTCAGAGTGGTGATTGATACGCTCTGAGTCTTTGTGGATTTTAGGGATGTTAAGTGGATACTTATAGCAGATATTGTGAGGACCGCATGGCGGATGGGAGGAGAATTTTCATCTTTCCGTCAACACGCTCCAAGTCAAGCTGAAAATCCTCCTCTCATCCGCCTGCTATGTTTTTGACTCTTCAAAAGCAGTTTTTTTTAGTATTAATCGCGGTAATAATATCATGTATTTAATAAAATAATATGATATAGTTAGAATAAAAGGGTAAAAAATGTTATATTTTAATATTTCTGACTTGTATGATGCGGTATCAATAACATTATAGATATTGGAAACGCAAGGACTATATAAATCCCTAGGATGGATTATAAACTAAAGGAATATTTTCAAAATCGTAAAATGTTGCGACACAATTTAAGAATAATATGTTTATAAATGGATATTTTAGTTAAGAATGTTTTTGATGAAAGGAATGTCAAATAATGCATTACAGTGATACCAATTTCAAGGATTTGAAGTCTATATGTCTACAAAAGTATGGGAATGAAAAGGGTCTCTCTCTCTATAATAAAGCAGAAGAATATTTCCAAAAGATGAAAATCGAAGCAAACTACAGAAATAGTGAAGTGATAAAATGGCATATGAATAAGTATATTTTCCCTGCTCTTGCATATTATATGTCTTTACTTGAATACGGTTTTTCAGCTGAGAATGCTTATGAAAATACACTAAGAGAAACACAAAAGTATGCTATGGTTTCGAAAAATAAAAATAGGATACTAGGGAAAATACCATTTTTTTATTATCTGTTTCGGATAGCATGTAAAAAGGTTATGAACAAAGAGTATCCTAATGAGGGTTGGGAAACAGAATGGGTCAGATATGATAATGAAGAGATTCATTTTAATATTAAAAGATGTATTTATTTTGAAGTTACAAGTCAGTACGGACATCCTGAACTATGTGCAGTCTTTTGTGCTAATGATACAACAGCATTCAGTGGTTATTTGCCCAAGGTTAAGTTTGAAAGAAACGGTACAATTGCTGGGGGTAAAAAAATTTGTGATTTTCATTTTAAAAACAATTAATATCTTTGGGCAAGAGTTTGTTCAGCATGTTAATTGAGAGCCCAATATTGCAATAGATAGACTTTGTATAAAAATAAAATATTGAACGCTATTTATATATAAGAAGAGTGGGCGGCGTTTGGCCAAATACCGCCGTCCCCCGAAAGTTCTTGCTACTCTTATAATGCCATAATAATTAAATCCTATTTATTTTCTATTGTCTCTAGTTTAGATATTTTAGAAATTAATAGTGGGAATTCATTTGCATTTTGGCATACATATATTTTTTCATTTTCAAATTTCCTGACTGTAAGATTAAGATGCTCTGTATCTTCTCCTATTAGCCCTGACCAAAAATACCTATCGTCTAAATAGAGGTCTGCTTTTTTCGTAATAAAAAATTTCTTATTAATAGCTTGTGTTTGATAATTCCCCAGTATTTCTAAGCTTTTAAGACTTTCAGCTTCAATTTCTTCAATATACTTTTTACCTAAGGCACCTATCCTAAATTTATGATTCTCTACTATAACATAATATACAAAAAAGTTATCATAAGAAGTTAAATAGGCATTATTTACCCCATCATTCCATCCTATCAAATCAACCGAACAAAATCTTCCAATGTAATTATCAAGTAAATCATCCTTTATCATCGGATTAATAGCATCTCTAGACTTAAAGAAGTTCTTTATTCTATCTATGTTGCAATTAATACTCTCTGATTTATTGGGTCCGAGCGGAACATTTTCTTTTATTAATTCATCCATTGAAATAGAAAACAACTTACTTAACATTACAATTTTACTTAAATCAGGAGTGGCATCATTCAACTCCCATTTAGAAATAGACTGACGTGAAATATTGAGTTTTTCTGCAAGCTGTTCCTGAGACAAGCTCCTTGATTTTCTAAGCTGTTGAATTTTTTCTCCTAATGTCATAGCTAAATACTCCTTCTTTTTTCTCTAATAATAGCCTATCCTATAGTTGCACTCTACCAAATGGAATTGGAATTTCCGCAACTCACAGTTGCAGAAGGTAGTTCAAATCTATTATATCAATAATTACACTTTACTATCAGTAAAAAACACATAGATAGCATACCAAAATATATCTAATGAATCTACTCTAACGGATTGTTTTATGTATTGTAAAAAACAATTCGGCTCAAATTGGCCAAAAGTGAGTATAGCAGCTCCTTCCCCAATAAAAGGGCAATTTAAATTGCTTACTTATCTCGTGGCTTTTAGTACTAAACTTAACACTATGCATACATTTATGAAAGGGTTCACCCTAACTTTTCAAATACACAGCAAGGTGATGTTGGGGGAGCTTTCAGTTCGACTTGGAGCTTGTCGACGGAGAAATGAAAGTTTCACCGACAAGCACCTTGCGGACCTACGATGAACTACCAAAAGTATCATGATTATTAAGTTTCTATACTGGAAAACGGCTGGCTAAGTACTAGCCGTTTTTTCGTTCCCAAAATAAAGCATTTTAGTAGTTTTAGTGTATAGGGGTATTATATTTTAACAAAGTAATTCTAAGGGTCTTGAAAATTATAGGGCATAATGCATAAGAAACTTGGATAAATAGAAATTTATTAGGATATTAATTTGATTGTAATTCGGGTAATCTAATAGCGGAGTTGGTGATTATTAAGTGTTTATCAACTTGATTGATTAAAGTATTATGCGTTGAGATACATACGTAAAGAGATTGTTTAAAGAAATTAATGGGTAGTAATTGTTGGAGGGGGAGTAGTTATGAATATGCGGGCGTTGGTGTATAACAGTAGTAAAAATATCCAAATTCAAGATGTTAAAGTGCCTGAAATCGGAGATACAGATGTCCTGATAAAGATAAAATACTGTGGCGTCTGTGGTACAGATATACATATCTATAATGGCGATGGAGGTGCCTTTGAGGTTATGCCGCCGCTTATTATGGGACACGAGTTCGCCGGTATGATAGAAAAAACAGGGTCAAAGGTAAAAAAGATAAAAGTAGGGGATTTGGTAACGGTAGATCCCAACAATATGTGTGGTGAGTGTTATTACTGTAAGAATGCTATGGAGCAGTTTTGTGAAAATGTGATTGGAATCGGAACAACATGCGATGGTGGTTTTGCACAGTATATCGTAGCACCTGAAAAGCAAGTATTTAGGTTTAAAGAAGGTATGGATGCTTTGACGGCTGCCATGACAGAGCCTGTTTCATGTTGTGTACACGGCATCGATTTGTGCAACATTAGACCTGGTGATGAGGTAGTAGTTATTGGAGGAGGTCCAATTGGACTTATGATGCTGCAGTTAGCCAAAATGGCTGGTGCCAGTAAGATTATTCTCACAGAGCCTGTAGCCGAGAAAAGAGAACTTGCTATCAAACTGGGGGCAGATATTGCCATCAATCCGCTGCAGGAAGATGTCCACGCTGTTATAAAAGAAAATTGTAAGAATATCAATGTAGTCATAGAATGTGTAGGAAATATTCATACAATTGATAATGCCATCGAGTGGGCTGGGAAAGGTGCCACGGTTATGCTGTTTGGCCTGACCGGACCAGATGAAGTACTTAGAGTTAAGCCGGATGTAATATTCAAGAAAGAGTTGAAGCTCACATCTTCTTTCATTAATCCTTATACATTTGAAAGGGCAGTTGCCATTCTGGAATCTGGGAAACTCAATGTAAAGGATATTATCAGTGATATTGTGGAACTTGAGGATTGCGTGAAAGTATTTGAGGATGTCAAATGGAAAGAAAATGAAAAAGAAATTTATGGCTTTATTACTTACAGGTATGCTAGCAGTTACTGGATTAGTAGGCTGTGGTACGAAACAACCTGCTGCAGCTACTGCACCCGCTGCACCAGCCGCAACTGAAGAAAAGAAAGAAGCTCCAGCAGCAGAAGCGCCTGCAGAAGCTACAGAAGATTCAAAATTCAAAGTTGGTATTACACTTCAATCTCTTGAAAACAGCTATTGGGCAGGGGTTTTTGGAGAAGTTGAAAAGCTTATGAAAGACAAGGCGTGGGATTATACCATTCTTGCATGTAATGATAATTCAGCTACACAAATTCAACAAATCGAAAACTTCATTACAAGTGATGTTGATTTAATCATGGTTCATCCTTCAGATCCAAATGCTATTGAAGATTATCTAAAACAAGCAAGAGATGCAGGGATTAAAGTTATGAGCTGGGATGATGCCATGACAAATACTGATCTTAACTGGATTCTTGATAATACTAAGCTTGGATATGCAATCGGTGAGGCAGCAGCAAAATTCATTAATGAAAAGTATACAGGGGATAAAAAGGCTGAAGTTGCAATCATGAACTATCCTCAAACACCAATCCTTCTTGAAAGAGAAACCGGTATTCTCAATGCACTTGAAGAACTTGCTAAAGATAAATACAAAGTCGTTGCGCAACAACCAGCTCTTGATGCACAAACAGCTTTAGCTAATATGGAAACAATTCTTCAAGCTAGCCCAGATACAAAAATTGTTTGCTCTATCGGCGCAGGTGGAGATATTGGTGCTAATGAAGCATTTATGACAGTTACAGGAGGCAAAATCCCTGAAGATATGGGTATCTTCTCAGCTGATGCAACACAGCAGCAGTTAGAAGCTATCGTAAATGGTCAAGCAACTAGAGCATCAGTTGGATTTGAAGGTTCTAATAAGAAAACAGCAGCAGCAGTAGTTGATCTCTATGAAAAACTACTTAAAGGTGAAGCATTTGCTGAACAAAACCTAGTTAGACCTCTTACGGTTATTGATGCAGCAAATGCAGCTGACTTCTTAGCAGATTACAAATAATACGCAAGTTAGGTTACTGGGTGTAAATAGGGAGTTGTCATTAAGCACAACTCCCTATTTAATAAAACAAGAATGCGTGGGATGAGAGATGAATGAAAAATATATTTTAGAATTACAACATATTAAAAAAGAATATCCTGGTGTTGTTGCACTAAAAGATGTTTCGCTAGAAGTAAAAGAAGGCGAAATTCTTGCCCTGATAGGAGAAAATGGTGCGGGAAAGTCAACTTTGATAAAAACATGCTCCGGGGCTGTAATTCCAACTTCTGGTAAAATTATTGTAAATGGTAAAGAGTTTACAAGTATGACACCTCAGCTTGCCGCAGAAAATGGGATAGCTATTATTTATCAAGAGTTCAATAATGTTAAAGGACTTTCAGCTGCTGAAAATCTGTTTCTGGGCAACCCCATCCGAAAAGGAATTATTGTTGATAAAAAGGCTATGGAAAAGGAAGCGAAAAAGGCTTTTGAACAGTTGAATATTAAAATTAATCCAAAGACTTTAGTCGGGGATCTTACAGTTGGGTATCAGCAGATGATTGAAATTGCTAAGGCCATTCAGCAGGATGCCAAAGTTTTGATTATGGATGAGCCTTCTGCGCCGCTTACAAGTGCAGAAGTCGAAAGTATGTTTAAAGTATGTGAATTGCTACGATCAAAAGGTGTATCTATTATATACATATCCCACAGGCTTGAAGAAATATATAGACTATCAGACCGCATTGTGGTACTTCGGGATGGAGAATATATCAAAACATTGATTACAAAAGATTCTCATATTGATGAACTCATTCATTTGATGGTAGGCCGCGACTTAAAGGAATCATATCCTCCAAGAGCTCATTGTATAAAAGAAGATGAAATCCTTCTGGAATTACAAGATGTAAGCGGCAATGGGGATCATAATATAAACTTACAGTTAAGAAAAGGTGAGATACTTGGACTTGGGGGATTAGTGGGAGCTGGTCGTACGGAACTTGTACAGATGATTTTTGGTGCAGCAAAAAAGACTGAAGGCAAGATCATTTTCAAAGGAAAAGAAATCAATCCAAAGACTCCAAGAGAAGCAATTGACTATGGCATTGCTCTTGTGCCGGAAGACCGCAAGCGTCATGGAGCATTATTAGGCGTTTCCATTAAGAATAATATTAATATGCCAATATACAAGAGAATATCTAAAGCTTCCGTCATCAATTCTAAAAAAGAAATGGAAGTCGCAACAAAATACAAAAATGAATTGTTCATTAAAACACCTACACTCAATCAATTGGTTAAGAACTTAAGCGGTGGTAACCAACAAAAGGTCATTATCGGAAAATGGCTTGCTGCAAACTCAGAACTCATTATTTTTGATGAACCAACTCGGGGAATAGATGTAGGTGCCAAATTTGAAATTTATAAATTGATGAATGAATTGGTAGAGAAAGGTAAAACCATTCTTTTAATCTCTTCGGAAATGGAAGAATTAATGGGCATGTCTGATAGAATTATAGTTTTGGCTGAAGGTCGGATAACTGGTGAAATCAGAAAAGAAGGGTTTAATCAAAATACTATAATGAGAATGGCATCAGCCGTTGAGGAGGTAAAGAATGAAAAGTAATATGATTAATCAATTTAAAGACAAAGCAATCTGGATTGTTTTTTTAGTTATATTTATAGGATTTTCAATAGCAAGTCCTAGATTTTTGTCATCAAACAATTTATTTACTATTGCACGTCAGGTTTCCATGTTAGGCATTGCATCCATAGGTATGACATTTGTTATTCTGATAGCAGGTATTGACCTTTCAATAGGTTCGGTTATTACGGTTGTTAATATCGTGGCGGCGTATCTCATGGTCAATAGAGGAATGAGTATGGCGAGTGCGGTTATTTTAGCATTGATATTATCTGTGCTAATTGGCCTTCTAAATGGTTTCTTAATTTCTACGGTTGGCATTTCAGCCATTATTGCTACCTTTGCGACACAGATTGTTTTTGAAGGGGCAGGATACCTTATTAGTGGGGGTACACCCATTTATGGATTTGATGAAAGATTTAAAGTGATTGGACAAGGCTATGTAGGACCTATTCCGGTGCCAGTCATTATCATGATTATTTGTTTTGCACTTGGCTCCTTTATTTTAAATAAAAGTTATTTTGGGCGTTATTTCTATGCTGTTGGAGGTAATGAAGAAGCTTCTAAGCTTTCTGGCATCAGAGTTGGTTTTATCAAGTATTTAGTTTATGCATTATCAGGTTTATTTGCAGGACTTGCAGGGATTGTCATGTTATCACGTACCAATTCCGCACAACCCACAGCAGGTATAGGCTATGAATTCGATGTAATCACTTGTGTAGTCCTTGGTGGTGTTTCTGTTTCAGGGGGTTATGGTAAAATGTCGAACGTCGTTGCAGGTGTACTTATTATTGGGATACTTACCAATGGTATGGTGCTCTTAAATGTTAGTACATACATGCAGATGGTTGTTAAAGGAATAGTACTTGCACTTGCAGTAGGCTTTGACAGTTTACAGAAGAAGCGTGTAGCACATTGATATAGAAGTTAATACGATAGGGGGATGTTTATGAGAGAAAAAATGCTTCAAGCAATAATGTCAGCGCCTCATGAGATTCAGTTTAAAGAAATTCCAATCCCGGAGATAAGCTCAGGACAGGTACTGGTACAGATTAAGAGAATTGGTGTATGTGGAAGTGATATGCATGTTTATCACGGACAACACCCATACGTTACCTACCCGCTTATTCAGGGACATGAGGTATCTGCAAAAGTTATATCTTTAGGCGAAGATGTTACCAGGCTTCAAGAGGGGCAGAAGGTGACAATTGAACCACAGGTATATTGTGGTCAGTGTTATCCGTGTACCCATGGTAAGTATAACTTATGTGAAGATTTAAAAGTTATGGGTTTCCAGACGACAGGTACTGCTAGCGAATATTTTGCAGTGGATGCCTCTAAGGTTACACCTTTACCTGATAGTATGACATATGATGAGGGTGCAATGATTGAACCACTGGCTGTTACAGTTCACGCTTGCAAGCGTTCAGGTGATGTGACAGGTAAGAAAGTAGTCGTACTTGGTGCTGGACCTATTGGGATATTGTTATGCCAATCCTTAAAAGCTTTTGGCGCAGCAGAGGTGATGATGACGGATATTTCTGATTACCGTTTAGAGCTTGCTAAAAGATGTGGGGCTGATTATGTTTACAATACAAAAACTATTGATTTTGCTAAAGCAATAGTTGAGTGCTTTGGAAAAGATAAGGCTGATATCATCTATGATTGTGCAGGGAATGATATTACAATGGGGCAGGCGATTATGAATGCAAGAAAAGGAAGTATTATTGTTTTATTAGCTGTATTTGCAGAGATGGCAAATGTTGATCTTGCAAAATTGAATGATTCAGAAGTGGATTTATATACATCGATGATGTACAGACATGATGACTACTTAGATGCCATTCGTTTGGTAGAAGAAGGAAAAATTAAGCTTAAACCATTGATGAGTAAGCATTTTGATTTTAAAGATTATCCAGAGGCTTATACTTATATTGATAAAAATCATGAGACAACTATGAAAGTTCTAATAGATGTAGATCTAGATGAGGAGAATTAATTAGAACGCATTTCCCAAGGATATAAAAATTTTAAAAGATAATAAAAATACATAAAAAGGAGATAACTAATATGGGAATTATGGAAAGAATGAGATTGGACGGTAAGGTATCATTTGTTACGGGTGGTGCAAGAGGAATTGGTAAAGCGATTGCTACAGCAGTAGCGGAGGCTGGAAGCCATGTAGCCATCGTTGATATGGATATTGATGAAGCAACAAAAACAGCTCATGAAATCGCAGATACAATTGGTGTTAAGGCTATTGCTATTCAAGCGGATGTGACTGTAAAGGAAGAAGTAGATGCAATGATCAGTACCATTCTGGACACTTTCGGAAAATTGGATGTAGCCTTTTGTAATGCGGGTATATGTATGAATATTCCAGCGAGTGAAATGACAGCAGAGCAGTTTAGAAAAGTAATTGATATTAATCTAACAGGTGTATTCCTCACATCACAAGCGGCAGCCAATGTCATGCTAAAACAAGGTAAAGGATCCATTATCAATACAGCTTCTATGTCAGGGCATATTGTCAATGTACCTCAGCCACAATGTGCTTACAATGCTTCAAAAGCAGGGGTTATTCAGCTGACAAAATCAATGGCAATTGAGTTTGCAAAGAAAGGTGTGCGCGTTAACAGTATCAGTCCAGGGTATATCGGTACTGATTTAGTTTTAGAAGCACCACATCTTAAAGTATTAATTGATCAGTGGAATGCGATGGCACCACTAGGACGTTTGGGAAGGCCTGATGAACTTCAAGCTATTGCAGTATATCTTGCTGGAGATACAAGTGATTTTACTACAGGATCAGATTTTGTAATTGATGGGGCTTTCAGTTGTTTCTAAAGACAAATAGACACTCGTATTGGAGGAGGATCCGCAATGAAGAAGTATACTTTAGGTATCGATTATGGGACTTTGTCAGGTCGCGCGGTATTAGTTGATGTTGAAAATGGAGAAGAAGTATGTTTTTCAGTAGTAGAATATAAACACGGTATTATGGATACCTATTTACCAGGAAGTAAAGTGCGTTTGGCGCCTGAAACGGCGCTGCAGCACCCAGGAGATTATTTAGAAGTGCTTAAAACAGCTATTCCAGAAGTTCTTAAGATTGGTGGTGTGAGCAAAGAGCAAATTATTGGTATAGGTGTTGATTTCACATCATGTACTGTTTTACCTGTTAGTAGTGATGGTACCCCTCTTTGTTTTATGGAAGAGTTCAAAGACAGGCCGCATGCTTATGTGAAATTATGGAAGCATCATGCGGCACAATATGAAGCTGATAAGTTTAATGAAGTCACTTTCATGCGGGGAGAAAAATTTATAGACCGCTACGGAGGAAGAATGTCATCTGAATGGGTCGTACCCAAAGCGATGCAAATCCTCCATGAAGATGAAGAAATCTATCAAGTGATGGAGAGCTTCATAGAGGCGGGCGACTGGATTGTGATGATGCTTATTGGAGAAGAAAAGCGCAGTTTATGTCAGGCGGGCTATAAGGCTGTATGGTCTAAGAAAGATGGATACCCTAGTAAGGAATTCTTTGCAGATTTAGACCCTAAGATGACAAACTTTGTAGAGGAGAAATTAAGAACAGATATCTATGCAACGACGGATTGTGCAGGGCATCTTACTAAGAGCGGCGCAAAACTAACCGGACTTGCGGAAGGCACTCCAGTGGCAGTGGCAAACATTGATGCCCATGTTGCTCTGCCAGCTGTGAGAATCACAGAGCCCGGGAAAATGCTGATGATTATGGGGACGAGTACATGTCATATCATGATGAGTGAAGAAGAACATTTTATCCCTGGTGTTGGTGGTGTTGTAGAAGATGGTGTAGTCCCTGGATACTATGCTTATGAGGCAGGTCAAGCCTGTGTTGGTGACCACTTTGATTGGTTTGTTAAAAACTGCGTGCCAAAAGATTATTATGAAGAAGCGGCAAGTAAAGGTATAGATGTCCATCAACTTCTTGAGGAAAAGGTGAAAAACCAACTTCCTGGAGAAAGTGGACTTATAGCATTAGATTGGTGGAACGGAAATCGTAGCATTTTAACAGATGCCGATTTGACTGGGGTGCTGCTAGGTGCTACATTGCAAACAAAACCTGAAGAGATTTACCGTGCACTCATTGAAGCAACAGCTTTTGGTACAAGGATTATTATAGAGGCTTTCGAAAAGGGTGGTGTTCCAATTAATGAACTCTATGCTGCTGGAGGTATTGCACAAAAAAATGAGATGATGATGCAGATTTATGCGGATGTGACGAACAAAGAAATAAGTATTTCTTCGTCAAAACAGGCACCAGCACTTGGAGCAGCACTGTTTGGAGCTGTTGCTGCAGGTACGGCAAGAGGCGGCTATGACACCATTGAAGCAGCTTCTGAGCATATGTCTAGGCTACAGGATAAGGTCTATAAGCCGAATAGTGATTACGTGAAAAGATACGACATGTTGTTTAGGGAGTATGAGATTTTGCATAACTATTTTGGAAAAGGTGAAAATGATGTCATGAAAAGGCTCAAAGCCATTAAGAACAATGCAATGAGGGCTAAAGAGTAAGGTATTGGGATGCCCATTCATACTGGGCATCCCATTTTATCTCTATCAGAAACGACGGGGTAGATGCAATATAACATGGATATAGAATATGTTATAATATATATTATTTAATTTTCTCAGGCAAATCAGTTTGCAATGGAAGGTGATAGGATGCTACGCAGTAAGGTATTTATAGGTGTCATGCTATGCATGATCATGGTGTCATCATGTAATCCAATAAACTCCGACTATAAGGTTCAGAAAGAAAAGGCTGTTGTAGGTGAAAAACCTGTTGTTATAGCATTTGCGCATAAGAGTGTTAATTCCTATTGCTATACCATCATGAATGAGGCTATCAA
>JAQSYC010000069.1 GCA_029256345.1 Clostridia bacterium
AACAGATTTAATAAGTATGGTTGCAAGGACTTTTTTTTAATAGTTAATCATAAGAAAAACATGATAAAGGCTTATTTTAATGAAATAGAAAAAGATTATTTTGTGACATATATTGATGAGGATAAACCACTTGGAACAGGCGGTGGGTTAAGTCTTCTTAGAGGAAGAATTAATAAAACTTTTATACTTTCCAATTGTGATATTCTTATTGAAGAAGATTATGAAAAGATATATGAGTATCACAAGAAAGAAAAAAATCTCATTACTATGATTTGTTCTTTAAAAAAGATAAAGATACCATATGGCGTTATTGAAATTGGCAAGAATGGTGAAATTGATAGTATGAAAGAAAAACCTGAGATATCCTTTTTTACTAATACAGGTTGTTATATTGTAGAACCTAAAATTATTGAAGAATTGAAGAATGAAGAATCTATAGGATTTCCTGATATAATTGAAAGGTATAGAAATGCAGGTGAAAAGATTGGAGTATATCCTATCAGTGAAAATGCATGGATGGACATGGGACAACTTGATGATATGGAAGAAATGAGGAAAAGGTTGAATGTAGATTAAGAAGCTCTGAAAATGAATAAAAAGGAGATTTATTAAATGGTGAAGATATATTTAGCAACAGAAGATGATATCAGTTTCTTATATGAAATTAAAAGTAATGAAGATAATATGAATTGGGCCGGTCACTCTGAAAAGCCAGTATATGAAAAACTAAAAGAAAGCTATCTGAAACACATACAAAACCAAGATGTTGTATTAAACAGAAAGATTTATATTATTTCAGGTAGTGAGATTAATATGAAATATGGATATTTATACTTAGATCCAATCGATTATGATAATGCTTCAGTAAGTGTTGCCGTTTTAGATAAATATTCAGGGAAAGGTATTGGTAGAACTGCTATAGAGAGAGTAGTTGAAGCTGCAAACAGTTATGGATATAAAAACCTAATTGCTGAAATTAGGGAGGACAATATACGAAGTCAGAGATTATTTACAACAGCAGGTTTTAATAAGACTGAAGAATTTAGATTAATGTATATAAGTAACATAGAAAGAGAAATTAAGATGCTTCAATATAATAAAGAAATA
The DNA here is from genome assembly GCA_029256345.1 of Clostridia bacterium. Lineage (GTDB taxonomy): Bacteria > Bacillota > Clostridia > Lachnospirales > Cellulosilyticaceae > FMMP01. The sequence goes on from JAQSYC010000069.1 coordinate 1,108, forward strand.
GGGTAACAAATATTTAATTATAGGTGAAATAAATGACTACTAAATTAAAAAGTATTCTAGCTATTATACCAGCAAGAGGTGGATCCAAAGGAATTCCTAAAAAAAATATAAAGGCTTTAAATGGTGTGCCATTAATAGGGTACACATTACAAGAAGTAAAAAAATCAAAGCATATAACTAGAGTAGTAGTATCCACAGATGATGAAGAAATAGCAGAAGTTTCTAGACAATTTAATGCAGAAATTCCTTGCTTAAGACCTAAGCAATTATCAACGGATACATCTTCTACTGTAGATGGTATTGCCCATATGATAAATTACTTAAATGAAAAAGAAAACTATGTACCAGACTATATATGTTTATTGCAATGTACATCACCATTACGAACCAATCTAGATATAGATGGTGCTATAGACAAACTATTAAATTCAGACTTCGATGGTATTGTTTCGGTATGCGAATCAGAAGTTAACCCATATTGGACCAATGTCTTTGAAAAAAATAAATTAAAATACTTCATAGAAGAAGGTAAATTTATAACACGAAGGCAAGATCTTCCACAAATTTACAGATGCAACGGAGCCATATACATTATTAAAACAGAAGTGTTTATTAAAGAAAAAACCTTTGAAACAGAGAATATTACTGGCTATATAATGACTAATGAAAACTCTATTGATATAGATACAACAATAGACTTTAAAATTGCAGAAATTTTAATGAAGGAACGTGAAAAATAATGCGAAAAATAGCTGTTGTTACTGGTACAAGGGCTGAATATGGACTGTACAAAAATACATTACAAGAAATAAAAGAAAATGCATATTTAGAACTTAAGTTAATTGTTACAGGAACCCATTTATCTGAAGAATTTGGTTATACTGTAAAAGAAATTATAGATGATGGGTTTGAAATAGAGGACAAAATACCTATATTAATGAGAAATAGTAGTAAAGATGGCATTTCAAAAGAAATGGGACTATTAATGATACAGCTTTCTCAAACCTTTGAAAGAATAAAACCAGATATATTACTTATTTTAGGAGATAGATATGAAATATTCGCGGCAGCGTCTGTTGCAATGGTTATGAATATACCTATAGCACATATTTCTGGAGGGGAAATCACAGAGGGAGCTATAGATGAACAGATTAGACACTCTATAACTAAGATGGCAAATATACACTTTCCGGGGGCTGACGTTTATGCTAGAAATATAATAAATATGGGTGAGGAGCCTTGGCGGGTCTTTAATGTAGGAGATCCGGGGATAGAAAACATTAAGCTTTGTAGACTATTAACTAAGGAAGAACTTAAAGCGGTATTAAAAACAGATATAGATAGAGATACATTACTTGTTACTTATCATCCAGTTACTTTAGAAAGAGACATGCTGCCATATCAAATGGAAAATTTAATTAAGGCTCTAAATAAAGTAAATAAAAATATGATAATTACTTATCCTAACGCTGATAATGGCGGAGATTATATAATAAAGGAATTAGAAGACTTCAAAAAAAACAATGCAAAAGTGCATTTATTCAAAAATTTAGGCGTATTAAAATATCTAAGCGTTATGAATCTTTGCGGAGCTGTGATCGGAAATTCATCAAGTGCTTTGGTGGAAGCTCCTTATTTGAAAATTCCCGTGGTTAATATAGGTAACAGACAAAAAGGAAGACTAATGGCGGATAATATTATTTGCTGTAATAATAATTATGAAGATATTTTACAGGCTGTAAATAAAGCTTTATGTTCTGAGTTTAAAGAAAAAGTTAAAAAAACAAAGAGTCTATACGGAGAAGGTAAAACAAGCATAGAGATTACAAAAATACTAGAGACAATAGAAATAAATGATAAATTATTGAAAAAAAAACTAGGTTGGAGTTGATTCAATGTCAGTATTTATAATAGCAGAGGCTGGAGTTAATCATAATGGAGATACTAATTTAGCAAAAAAGCTTGTGGATATGGCTAAAAGCTGTGGAGCAGATGCCATAAAATTTCAAACCTTTAAAGCGGAAGAAAGCACAGGAACTTTTGCAGAAAAAGCGCAATATCAAAAAGAAAATGATAAAACTCAAGAAACTCAACTTGACATGATTAGAAAACTAGAACTTCCTTTTGAAGATTTTAAAAAAATAAAAGCTTATTGTGAAGAAAAGCAAATAATATTTATTTCTACACCAGATGGATTAGAAAGTTTAAACTATATAATAAGCCTTGATGTACCGTTTATTAAGGTAGGATCTACGGAAATTACTAATCTTGATTTCTTAATAGAAATAGGAAAAGCAGCAAAACCTATAGTTTTATCTACAGGCATGAGCACCTTAGGAGAGGTAGAAAAGGCATTAGAAGCTATATACTCTACAAACAATAGAAGTGTTAAATTAATGCATTGTATCACAGACTACCCCACCGCGGTTGAAGAAGTAAATCTTAAAGCCATGATTACGATGAAAGAAGCCTTTAAAATACCTGTAGGCTTATCTGATCATACACTAGGCTTTGAAGCAGCGGTAGCAGCGACTGCATTAGGGGCAGAGTTTATTGAAAAACATATTACCTTAGATAGAGAAATGAAAGGACCAGATCATAAGGCATCTATGCCGCCACAAGAGTTTAGAGAATATGTTAAATTTATTAGAAATACTGAAAAGTTATTGGGAGATGGTATTAAGCGACCCACAAAAAAAGAAAAAGTTATTATGAATGATGCCAGAAGAAGTATCTTAGTTTCAAGAGATTTAAAAAAAGGAACTATAATAGAAAAAGATATGCTTACTTATAAAAGGCCAGGATATGGCATAAAACCAGAATTAGCATACATCTTAATAGGAAGAGAACTAAAAAGGGATTTATCAAAAGATGAGGTTATACAATGGCAGGATATATAAAACCCATAGGAGGAGAGTTTTGGTTTGAAGATGATATTCTAAATGACTATATAAATAATTTTAATGAAACAAATACAATACTTTTATACGGTGGACAAAGTGCTATTGAATTTATACTTCAAGACATAGAGTTAAAAGAAGATGAGTGGATCCTATTACCATCATATTTATGTCCAACTATACTCTACAAATTCAAAAATAAAAATGTTAACACATTGTTTTATGAAATAAATGAGGATTTAAGTATAAATATTAAAAGCATTAGTAAATTAATAAGAAAATTTAATGTACAAGCTTTATTTTTTATTGATTATTTTGGATTTTATCATAATAAACAAACTTTAGACTATCTAAAAAGACTTAAAGACAAAGGAATACTATTAATAGAAGATGCCGTTCAAATGTTATGGTTTAGTAGGAAAAGTAGATTTATAGGGGACTATATATTTAATAGTTATAGAAAGTTTTTCCCAAGTGATGGTAGCATAGTACTCCTTAGTGAAAAGCAACATTTAGAATATAAAATTATAGAAGATAACTACAACAATTTAATTTTAGAAGCCAGGGTAAAAAAAACACAATATGTTAAAAATCACACAGGAAAAGAAGAGGATTTTTTAAATAAATTTGTAGAAGCAGATGAATGGTACTATAAAAGGGAAGATATTAATGGGATTGATGAAAGATCAAAGGAATTTTTAAGCCATGTAGATTATGAAAAGATAAAGGAACAACGAATAGAAAATTATAATTATTTATATGATAGGTTAATAGAAAATAACAAAGTTAAAATACTTTTTGATAAGGAAAAAATAGAAGATAATGTTCCATTAGCCTTCCCTGTGCTTATAAATCATAGAGATGTAGTGAGAAAAGAACTTAGAGTATTTAATATATATTGTCCTGTACATTGGGATATTACAAGAGAAGAATGGTCAGAGAATTTTCCGAAAAGTATAAAAATATCAAAATCTATATTATCAATACCTATTGATTGGAGATATAGTAAAAAAGATATGGACTATTTGATATATAAATTTAATGGTATATTAATTGACTAAAAAAATAGAGGAGTTCTTAGAATGTATAAGATTATTGACTGTCATAATGAGGAATGGGATATAGCTTTAAAAGAGATGCCTGGAATTATGCAAGATATTTATTATACAAGTGAATATTATAAAATGCACCAGTCAAATGGTGATGGAACAAGCAAGTTATTCTATTTTATTGATAATAATGGAAATAAGGGATTTTATCCCTTTATGTTGAACAAAATTGCAGGCTATGATTTGCATGCAGATTATTATGATATAGAAACAAGCTATGGGTATGGTGGACCAATAACTAGCTCTCAAGACGAAGACTTTTTAAAAGAGTTTGAAGAAACTTTCATGGAATTTTGTAGAGACAACAATATAGTGGCTGAATTTATAAGATTCCATCCGCTTATTCAAAATGAAAAGATATTTAAAAAAAATATACAAGTTATACACAATAGAAGTACAGTCTATATAGAGCTAGCTAAGGGAATAGACAAAATATGGAATGAAGATATAAAAAGTAAAAATAGGAATGTTATAAGAAAAGCCCAGTATAATGGGCTACATGTAGAAATAAGCCAAGACTATGAAACATTCAAATCCATTTATAACAAAACTATGGATAAAGTAGATGCTAGTGATTTTTATTATTTCGATGATAGATATTATGAAGATATAAAAGAGAACAATTATTGTGTTCTACTAAATGTAATTAGAGAAGATAAAGCTATAGCAGCTGCTATATTTATGGGGTATGGGGAATACTTTCATTACCACTTAGCGGGAAGTTTAAAAGAGGAATTGAAATATTCGCCGAACAACTTATTGCTATGGGAAGCTATAAAATATGCGTTAAACAAAGGTTATAAGAAGATGCATTTTGGAGGCGGTTTGACAGATAGTTTAGAAGATAACTTGTTCAAGTTTAAAAGCAGTTTTTCTAAAGAGCATGCAGATTTTTATATTGGAAAAAGAATACATCAAAAAGAAGTTTATCAGTACTTAATAAATGAATGGGAAAGAAAAAATAATAGAAAAGTTAATTTACTGCTTCAATATAGAATAAAATAGGTGATTTACAAGCACTGGACCACTTTATTTCTTCTCACAAAAACACATAAAAACCATATAAAAATTATTAATAAAAGAGAGAAGTAACGTGTAAATATAGATTGCAAATTAATATTCAGTATAAAGGAGTTACACATTCTATGAATATATTAGTAACCGGCGGCGCAGGATATATAGGTTCACATACATGTATCGCTTTACTTGAAGCAGGGCATAAAATCATTGTTGCTGATAATCTCTGCAATAGTAAAGCTGAAACTGTAGATAAAATAAAACAAATAACAAATAAAGAAGTAACTTTCTATCAGATAGATGTTACCGATGAGAAAGCTTTAGATTACGTTTTTTCAAATCACTCGATTGATGGAGTTATTCATTTTGCAGGCCTTAAATCTGTAGGTGAATCTGTAGAAAAGCCTTTAGAATATTATTATAATAACTTGGTTGCAACTATGGTGTTATGTAAAGCATGCAGAAATTATGGTGTTAAAAAGTTTGTTTTTAGTTCTTCAGCTACGGTATATGGTGATAATAGGGTTCCATTTGAAGAAGCTATGAAGCTTTTACCAACTACAAATCCTTATGGCGAAACTAAGACAATGATTGAAAGAATTCTAACAGATATAGCTAAAGTAAGCCAAGACTGGTCAGTAGCACTACTTAGATACTTCAATCCAGTGGGCGCTCATGAGAGTGGATTAATTGGTGAAGCTCCAAATGGTGTCCCCAACAATTTAATGCCATATATTACCAAGGTTGCAAAAGGAGAACTTGAAAAATTATATATTTTCGGGGACGACTATCCAACGGTGGATGGTACAGGGGTAAGAGATTATATCCATGTGATGGATATTGCTGAAGGACATGTTGCTGCATTGGACAAGTTGACATCAGGTGTACATATTTATAACTTAGGCACAGGCGAAGGCACATCAGTTTTACAATTAGTGAAGACATTTGAAGAGGTAAATAACATTGAGATACCTTATGAAATTGTAGAACGTAGAACTGGCGATATCGCCATATGTTATGCAGATACTTCTAAAGCAAAGAAAGAGCTTGGTTGGACTACTAAGAGAGGCATAGTAGAAATGTGCCGGGACTCTTGGGCGTTTAAGACAAATTATAAAGGATGATATAACAAACCCAATGGTCCAATATCTTATCCCTGCGATTATTCCTATCTATATTCCAGTAGTAAGTTACCCTTTTTATACATGTGAGTTGCGTTGTAATCTACTATAAAAAAGTAGACGCCTAGAAGTCTTTAGAAAGTTACACTAAAGAAGATTAGAAATAGTCTTAGTAAAAGTGGGAACTATATAGAAGCTGAAAATGGTTAATAATGTTGTAAAGAAATTATCAATAACAGCATTATTAGTGGGGATACCGATATTAGACATGGCGAATTTGGTGATATTATCTTCTGTTAATTGAGTATTTTGAACATTGCGAATTTTACAATTAAAAATATATCGGATATAATAATCTATACCTATTTGAAATACTATAGCATACTTAGCTCAATCTGGTAACGGTGGAGAGATTCATTAATTAACTTGAGTATTAAACGAATTAGCTAAAGGGGAAAGTGAATGGAAGGTTTTATAAAAGAAATTCTTAAACTTTTAAGTATAGAATTGACGGTTATGATTACAGCTGCTTTACCAATCAT
>JAQSYC010000340.1 GCA_029256345.1 Clostridia bacterium
TACGATTTACTCTAATACGATACAAAAAAATCTCTTAAACATTAAAGATATTAACTATGAGCAGCTCCCGCAAGACGCTTCATATGCTTCTTCCCGCAACAGTGTTCTGAACATATATGATACCATTTCTGCCATAATAGGCCCATTTCAGAGTGTGACTCAAATCAATCTCTACTCCCTTGAAGGGGCCTCTATTGGCTCTGGTTTTTATCAATACACTGCTCCCATTGCACTTTCCCAAAAATCCTGGTATGAAGCTACCCTTCAAAATAAAGGCAGCAAGTATATTACAACCCCTGAGCATTTAATCGACCTGCCTTCTGTGAGTCCCCACTTAAAAGAGGATCACTTTATTTCGCTATGCCGAATCTTTTTTGATGGAGCTGATAATCCTCAAGGCATTGTGGAGGTCATCCAAAATTGCAGTACTATTTTTTCTTTTACAAAACAGACTGAAGATGCCAATCCTGACAGGGCTTTTTACATTTATAATGACCGCGGTGAACTGGTGTATCCCTATAAAGCTACGCCTGTTCTGCCTACTGATTACAACCACCTTATTTATGAAAACAACTTACTTCCTCTTCACAGTTATACAGTTAGAACTGCCGACTCCTTTGATCAAACTGAACTTACTTATGCACCTGTTTCTAAATTTGGCTGGAAAGTGATTGTCACGCAGCCTAAATCTGTTTTACTTAAACCCTTATACACTTTCACCCAGTCTTTTATCATTGTTGTTATATCAGGTATTTTTATCACCCTACTCCTTTGTTTTTTTGTTGCCGACAAATTAACTTCTCCGCTGCGCAAACTCACCTTTGCTATTCAGCAGGTTAACATCAACAATGTCCTAGAGAAGAACACCTCCATCATTGCTTGCCCTAATAGCTCAATCGAAGAAATACATACGCTCTTTAATTCTTTCAACTCGATGTACCATAAGCTCTGTTTATCCTCTCAAGAGATTCTAACCATTAAATCCGAAGAAACAAGAGCCAAGATGTCCGCTACACAAGCTATGATCAATCCTCACTTCCTCTACAATAACCTAACTACTATCAGTATCCTGGCCGAAGAACACATGACAAATGATATTATATTTATGTGTAATGCCCTTTGTGATTACTTCCGTTACATTACAACTCATGATGACCCCTTTGTTACCCTTGAGACAGAGGCCTTATATGCCGAGCGCTATATCGCTTGTATGCAGATCCGATTTGGAAGCGATCTAACCTATACCCTTACTATTCCCGACGAGTTAAAAACCATCTCTATCCCTAAGCTTATTATTCAGCCTATTATTGAAAACGCTTTTAAGTACGGTTTTAATACACCTCCTCCCTGGAAATTAACGATTACCGCTGAAGTTAAAGAAGGCTTTTGGCTCATTCACATGACAGATAACGGCATCGGTATGGCCGATGAAACACTCAATCTCCTTCACCAAAAGCTAGATGCCCTTCGCTACTCCAGAGAAATCACCTCTCTTAAGATAGGTGGAATGGGACTTAAAAATGTTTATCTTCGGATGCTTCTTCTCTATAATAAGGATGCTGTCTTTACCATCCAGAGTACTGTCAATCAAGGAACATGTATCACAATAGGAGGGCCTATTTTCACTAAGGGGGAAAGACGAGTACCTTATTCGTCAAAATATCATTAAGAAAATAACTACGCTTAACCTTCCTCTTGATTTAGCTGGGGAAGCTTCTAATGGCAAGGATGCCGTGGCTCTTGTTGAGGCATTTCAGCCGCACCTGTTAATCACTGATATTAAAATGCCTCAAATGGACGGATTAGAATTCACAAGATACCTTTACACCTCTTATCCCTCTATTAAAGCTGTTATTCTAAGCGGCTATAATGATTTCACTTTTGCTCAGCAGGCTCTGCGTTATGGGGTAAAAGACTTTTTATTAAAGCCTATTTCTGCCGAAAATCTCAATACCTGTCTTCAAAAAATAATTATTATGTTAGATGCAGAATACAGTGATACCGCAGCACTTGCCATAGATGCCCATACCTTAACCAAGGAAGATATCAGTAATATTACGGAAGCTTATTTAAGGGAAAATTTCAAAAAAGATATTTCTTTGGGTGAACTTTCTGATAAACTTGGTTTTAATCCAGATTATATCAGCCGTACTTTTAAAAAGTACAAAAAAGAATCTCCTATCAAATACATTACTAAACTACGTATCAATGAAGCGAAACAACTTCTTATCCACCATCACCAGTTGGATATAAAGATAATCGGGGAACTGGTAGGTTATAATGACCCCTTCTATTTCAGTCGTGTCTTCAAAGCCAATACCGGCTTATACCCTAGCGAATACCGATCTCATCATATCACTCCATAAAATAAGAAGCATAAAGATCTACGGTTCTAGATCTTTATACTTCTTATTTTTTATCAGCTTATTTTATCAATTTATTTTATCTGCTTACCCATGGAGTTCAACTGTCGAAATCTTGTTGCACCCCTTACATAAATACACTGCTGTTTCTTTTACCTCTTGTATTTCCATAAATTCACCACAACGGGGACAGGGGCTGTAGCGTTTTAATCCATAAGGTAATGTCCCTGTCTTATCGCCACCCGTGCGTTTGGAGGCTCCTGCCACTTTATCAAATTCAGCCATACGTTCAGACACTTCCTTTGGAGTCACTTGCTTTTCAGAGATTTTTTCAAATTCCTCCATCCTTTTTTCTACACTCACTGTGATACCTCCTGCTCATTATCATTTATCATTATTTTAAGAAACCTCTATTAATCTAAGGTGCAAAGTCCCCTGCAATTTGCATCATGTTATCTGAGATTTTTTGAGTTAACGCCGTCAGTTCTTCCTCTGTCATATGAAACAAATAGGCTTC
>JAQSYC010000070.1 GCA_029256345.1 Clostridia bacterium
GTAGCTAAAAAAATGGTATTCTTAAAAGTAGCCCCATTAAAATCAGCTCCATCTAGATTAGCCGATTCAAAAAGTGTATTTTCAAACACTGCTTTTTTAAATTTGCTTTTTTTGAGATTGGTCCCAACAAATTCTACGGACTTAAATGTACATTCAAAAAAGTTACATGCTTTAAAATGTGCACCTCTGAAGCTGGCATAGTCAAAATTCGAACCCGAAAAATCTGTATCGTAACAGCTGCTTCTTTTAAGGTCCTTATACATAAAGTTTTTATTCAATTTCTTTGTATTCTTATAATTAAATTGATTGGCAGTATTTTTATTTGTAGCCATTGTTCCTCCAATTAAATGCGTATGATTTCTTTATTCATACTAAATTCATTGAGGCCAAATGTCAACCTATTTATTTGACCCAAAACTTAGGCATAAGAAGTAAGAGGATTGGATAAATTTCTAGTCTGCCTATAATCATGCAAAAAGATAACACCATTTTACTTAAATCTGTAAAACTCGAAAAATTACCCATAGGTCCTACAATCTCTAGACCTGGTCCAATATTACTAATAGTTGTTATGACTGAAGTCACTGTTGTTACAAGATCTTTACCTTCCAGTGCCACAATCAGCACTGCCGCACACAAAATAATAATGTAGATAAAGAAAAATCCAAGCACATCTGCAATTGTCCTTTCATCCACCGTTCTCCCACCAATCCTGACAGAATAAACGGCCTTTGGATGAATCATTTTCATCAGATTCATTTTAGCTGTTTTAAAAAGGAGCAGTATCCTTATACTTTTAATACCACCTCCGGTAGAACCAGCACATCCCCCTACAAACATAAGCAGCAGCAATATGAGCTTGCTAAAAGAGGGCCACGTATTAAAGTCTGTTGTCGCATAACCTGTCGTAGTAATGATAGATGCTACCTGAAAGGCCGCATAACGAATGGATTCTTTAACTGAACCATAAATATTACCATAAAGGTTAAATGTAATCAGCACAATAGCTCCTGTTACAATAGCGACATAAAGTCTAAATTCCTCATTTTTAAAAATCCCTTTAATATTTCCTTTTAAAAATTGGTAGTAAAGTGCAAAGTTTGTCCCACACATCAGCATAAACACAGTGATAATGATTTCTGCCGCTATATTATTATAAGCGCCGACACTGATATTCTTACTGGAAAATCCCCCTGTTCCTACCGTTCCAAAACTATGGATCAAGGCATCATAAAAAGGTAGTCCCGATAACTTTAGTAAGATAATTTGAACAAGTGTAATAAGTATATAAATACCATATAATATTTTGGCCGTTTCTTTGACTTTAGGTACCAGTTTTTCTGTACTCGGTCCTGGGCTTTCTGCTTTCATAATCTGCATACTTCCCGCCCCAGCAGATGGCAAGATGGCCATAGCCAAAACCAGTACACCCATACCACCCACCCAGTGGGTAAAACTTCTCCAAAACAATATGCCCTTGGCCACACTTTCAACCTCTGTAAGTATACTTGCTCCTGTTGTTGTAAAACCAGAGCTTGACTCAAAAAAGCTATCAACTAAAGAAGGTATTGCACCGCTAAAATAAAACGGTAATGCTCCAAAAAAAGAAATCAAGAGCCACCCAATAGCTACTATCGCAAAACCTTCTTTTGCATAAATATTTTTATTTTGAGGTTTAATTAAAGATAATCCAAGTCCTACCGCGAGCAAAATACTGATTGTATAAATAAATGCCCATAGTTCTGTTTCTTTATAGATAAAAGAAACCACTACAGCAGGAATCATTGCCACTATCTCACATATTAATAATGTCCCCAAATTTTTTGATACCATTGCGACGTTCATTTTGATTTCCTCCAATTACAACTGCTTCTAGTTCTTTTAAGGTAGCGATATTTTTCTCCATTGTTATGACAATAATACGATCTCCTCTTCTAATGATATCATTACCATGAGGAACAACTACTTCTCTTTTCCTTACGATTGTTGCTATCACAGTATCTGCTGAAATATTTAGTTTTCGAAGAGGCTTATCGATAAGCTCACTTGTATCATCCACCACAAATTCAAGGATTTCTACTTTGCCTTCTACAATTCTACGTAAAGACTGAAGTGCTGTTCCTCGTACGTACTTTAGAATCTGATTTGTTGTAATCAGTTTAGGAATAATAATGCTATCAAGTCCCATATCTCTTACAATATTAATATAACTTGACCTACTAATCTTAGTAATTATCTTTTTGGCTCCTAAGCGCTTTGCAATAAGAGAGGCCATCAGGTTATGCTCATCCATGCCAGTAGCTGATAAAAATGCATCCATCTGATTGATATTTTCTGAGAGCAATACCTCTTCTTCCGTACCATCGCTATTGATAATGAGCGCACTTGGTAATTTGTCCGACAACTCAAAACATCTATTTTTATCAATTTCTATAATTTTTACGTTCATATTCATGTCTTTTAAAAGTTTATATAAATAGTAAGTAATCCTTCCGCCGCCTACTATCATGACATTTTTAATCTTATCTGGATACTTCCCATAAAGTTTGCAAAATTTGTAGATATTTGACACCTTACCTATGACATAGATACTGTCATTTTCTTCAATCACTTCTTCCCCATCAGGCACAATGACTTCTTCTCCTCTTACAATGATCCCTATAAGCACCGATGAAGAGGAGTATTTATCTGCCTCTTTTATTTTTTTACCGATAATTCCCATACCTGCTGTCACCTTCAGCTCAACCATTCTGACTCTGCCGCTAGCAAACCTCTCGACATTGATGGCAGATGAAAAACCTAGGGTACTAGCAATTTCTTCAGCAGCAGTATACTCAGGATTGATGACAAAATCTAATCCGAGCTGTTCTTTAATCAGTGAAAGCTCATATGCATATTCCGGATCTCTTACACGGGCTATCGTACGGCCCACACCAAGCTTTTTAGCCGTCAAACAACATACCATATTAACCTCATCACTGCCTGTAACAGCAATAAGTAGATCTGCTTCAGCCACACCTGCTTCCAATAAAATGTTAGCGCTTACACCCGTTCCCTTAAGACACATAACTTCTAAATGAGCTTCTACTTTCTCCAGCGCTTGGGCATTTTTGTCTATAATGGTTACATCTTTATTTTCAGCTGCTAAATTTTCTGCCAAAGTGTAGCCTACTTTCCCCGCACCGATAATGATAACTTTCATATTTTCCTCCTATTACTTTTTCTGTCTCTTAGATTTTTAGTTGATCCTATTTAAAGACATATTTCTATTTTACTATATTAATAATATTACGCAACTGTATAAATGTGTAATAATAGCACTAATCTATCTATTTTTGTAGCATCAGACCGTTTTATAGTATTATTTAAGCAATTTTTAATAGTATTTGGGCAATTTCTTTCAGTGATTTTCTTTTTCCACGTTAAAACAAGGTTCCTCCTAGTGGATGAAACCTCGTTTGCTTCCCATCATTATTTAATTCCGTTATTGACTCTTGTCTTAGCGTAATTCTCTATTTACTAAATTTTCACACATTCCTTCAAGAGCTCTACAGATTTTTTTTCTATTATACTCATTGAGTTTATAAAAAGGCACCCCTGTATTGACTGAAATATTCACCGTATTTTCTTCTTCTGGAATCATTGCAAAAATGCCCTCTTTAAATACTTCTTCAATATCTTTTTTATTGACCCCGTAATAAGTGGTAAATCTATTAATAATCAACTTCACTTTATTTGGATGATAGTCAAAAGACTGCATAATCCTCATACCCAATTGAGTATTTTTCAAGGATACTGTTTCCATAGTAGACACAAAAAGTATTTTTTCTGCATAGTTTAACAAACACATGGTATTCTCATGATAATTTACCCCTGTATCTACAATGATGACATCATATTCCTTTTTCAATAGCTCCATAATCTTTTGAATACTCTCTTTTGTTATCCGTTCTTCTGTTTCTGGCTTTTCAGGGGCAAACAACATCTCTAAATTTTCAGTATATTTATAGAGGTACGGCTTTATATCTTCATAACATGTCAAGGCTTCATCACTCACTATATCAAGGATTGTTTTCTGATGGCATTGATTGACCAACATCGATAAATCTCCAAACTGCAGGTCCATATCTAAAAGAAGCACTTTTTTCTTTTCGTCTTTACTGAGTATAATGGCTGTATTTAAGGCCAAAATTGACTTCCCAACTCCCCCCTTTGAGCTAAAGAAAGTGATGACCCTTCCTTCTCGTTTTTTTATCTCATGAGCTATGATCTTCCCCTGTCTCTCCTGGTGTTTTTCATAGGTTGCCTTAATGGTTTCGGTAAGACTTTCATAATTAAAGGGCTTAATAATATATTCTTTCGCTCCATGGAACATAGCACTCTTTAAATATTCGTTTTCAGCTTGAACTGACATCATAATCACAATCACTGAAGGATACTGTTCTGTAATCTGCTCAGTGGCCTCGAGTCCATTTAAGATTGGCATATTAATATCCATTAACACAACATCTGGTTTTATTTTAGGGATAAGCTCTAAAGCTGTTTTGCCATTATCTGCTTCTCCAACAACCTCAAATACATTTTCATCTAAACTTAAAATCTTTTTAACAACATCTCTTGTTTCCTGAATATCGTCTGCAACCAGTATCTTAATCTTATTCATCGTCTATCCGCTCCTCAAATCACTCTGCAGCCTCTTCGGCATTTTTCTCTTAACACCATTATAAACTTTAATGCTTTTATTTCACAGATTGCAAAGGTCCTGTCAGACTAGGTAAAAAAGTCCTCAAAAAAAGGGACCAAAGTCCCTATCTATCACTCAAATCTCTATTTACTTTTTATAGTGCATTTTATAATAAGCCTCTACATCATTTTGCAAGGCCATAATCGTTGCCTGCACCCGATCATATACTTTAAGCTTCTTAAAAAGATTGGTTGCATAATTTTTAACTGTTTTTTCAGACAAATAAAGTTTCTCTGCCGCTTCTTTGTTGCTTAAACCTTTTGACATAGTCATAAGCACCTCAAGTTCTCTCCTTGAAAGCTCCTGAAATGGATGATTTTCCTGTTTTCCCTCATTCTTTATATTCCAAAACAAACTGTCTACTAAAGAATAATCTATATACTTTTCACCTCTATAAACCCTTTTAATAGCTTGAACTATTTCTGTTCCGGCAGAGTCTTTGAGGACATAACCATCTGCTCCGATTTGGATGGCTGTATGAATGGTTTTTTTGTCATTTTCAACAGTAAGCATGACTACCTTAATAGATGGATGAAATTCTTTTACAGTGCGCAACACTTCAATCCCATCCATAAACGGCATATTGCAATCCAGTAAGATCACATCTGGTTTGCAAGTATCTAGCAACGCCAATACTTTTTTGCCGTTCTCAGCCTCGTCAATAATACATATATCCCCTTCAAAATCAATAATTCTCTTAAGACCTTGTCTGATAATATCATGATCATCGGCAATGATGACTTTAATGACTTCTTTTTTCATCTCTCATCACCTCTCTATTAATGGGCAGCTTGACAGTGTAGGTTGTCCCTGTACCTTGCAAAGATTTTATTTGAATCTTGCCCTGCAGTTGATTGACCCTGTCAAATATCCCCATCAGCCCATAGGAGGAGGCCTTTGCTTTCACCTCTTTTAATGTTTCTTCTACATTAAAACCTATACCATTATCCGATATGATAAGCATTAAATGTTGTGTGCCAAAATCTAGTCTCACCTCTGCCAGCTTAGCCTTAGAGTGCTTTTTGATATTATTAAAGACCTCTTGTGTGATACGGTATACGGCGACTTGAATAATGGGTTCAATCTTCTCCCGTATAGGCTTTAATTGTAATTTCACATCCAGCTCAGATTCTTTGGTCATTGATTGAATCATTTCCTTAATAGTTTCATTAAGCCCCAAGTCATCAAGAGACATCGGCCGTAAATCAAAGATGATATTTCTTACTTCTTTTAGGGCTGTTTTTACACTTTCTTTTAAATTTGCAAGTTCCTTAAGTCCTTCTTTTAAATTTCTTTGAATAATCATGTCGCAAATATCAACCCTCATTACAGCATTGGCCATATGCTGCGCGGGCCCGTCGTGAATATCTCTTGCTATTCTCCTACGTTCATCTTCTTGCGCTTCCAATATTTTTATACCAAGAAACATTTCTGAGTTTTGATTGGTATTCCCCAAAGCCGAAAGCATATCCCCTTCCAGATACCCCAGTGCAATACTGATCTGACTCACTACCTTTTCAGCATTTTGTATGTTTTTCATAGTCTTCTTTAAAGCCATCTCAAGTTGTGTTCTTTTTTCTCTTAAGGCTTTTTCTTCATTTTTTTTAGTATACCATCTGACCCGAATGTCAGCAGCCTTTTCGTATGCAGCTTTGATATGTTGCTCTGTATATTTATGAAAATCTGCTGATACTTCTGCCAGTCTTTTTCTTATGGCCTTATCTTGTTTTTCAAGTCCATCTACTTCATTGATGACTTTTTCAACTTCACCTTTGATTGCCTCTAACTGTGCTTTTAAATTTTCCTGTTCAGTTCTTATATTATCGATAATTTCAAGTATTTGATCTCTGCTTGAATCGATTGCTGCTATTATTTTTTTACTTATCTCCCCAATAATACTGATATCTAATTCTGCGTTACCCATGTATCTATCACCTTTATCTAAAATTCTATAGTTACAGAAACCATTAAATATTTACTTTATTTTATTATATCCGACACCTTGTTAAATTACAAACTAAAACACTCTATTTCACATAATGTCATGCAAAATAGAGTGTTTCCCAAAATATATTTTCTCGCGTTAATCTAATTGAAGGGTTTGAACTCTTGAAAACGTATCCAACTCATATTCATTGATTTTATTGTCGTATAAGAAATAGAGCTTCTCCCCTATGTAACATACTCTATCTGTACTTTGATAATAACCGTATTGCCTATACTGCCCTATTTTCCCAAGCTTTGCTTTTCCTACAAGCCTGCCTTTTTCTATGCCAAATACATAAGCACCTTGAAAATCCTCTATATCATTCGTTTGATCATAATGAATAGAAATAGGGATAGCCAATAATTGTTTTTCATTATGAACTGTAACCATCTTATGATTTTCTAAGGCCCCGCTATAGCTGCCATTGGTTCCAAGAATAATATGGTTCACCTCTTTAGGTTTCTCTGGATTTTTAACATCAAAAAGTGAAAGTTTTATACCTGCTCCTATGACTCCCACTACTATTTCATTATCTTTTTCATCTCTTCTTATCACGTCCTCTGTACTCCTGCCTATACCTACTACTAAATGTTCTCCTATAGGATGCAGATACTGGCTAAATCCCGGAATCTTTAGTTCCCCTAGCACTTTAGGTCTGTGTGGATTGCTAAGGTCTATCGTAAAAAGCGGATCTACTTGTTTAAAAGTAACTACATATCCTTTGTCTTCAGTAAACCGTACACTATAGATCCTTTCTCCTGGGGCTAATTTCTCTAGTTGGCCTATGGTTTTGAGCTGACTATCTAAGATGTAGACTCCATTGCCATCACTGCTTGTAGTGGCTATCCTAAAATTTCCCTTGTATTCGTCCATTGAAAATTGATTGAGTACACTTCCTTTTACATGACCTGAAGCCTCATAGGTTATCTTATTATTACCCAGCCTATATTTATTGA
>JAQSYC010000071.1 GCA_029256345.1 Clostridia bacterium
AGATTCTATACTAAATTCCTATGTGACATAGGAACAGTAGACTTTAATGAGCCATTCACCCGTCTTTTCAATCAAGGGATGGTCACTAAAAATGGGGCAAAAATGAGTAAATCAAAAGGTAATGTCGTATCGCCTGATGAACTGGTAGAAAAATACGGCTGTGACTCTTTACGTATGTACGAGTTATTTATTGGGCCGCCAGAGCTTGATTCGGAATGGGATGATAGAGGGATCGAAGGCGTGTACCGTTTCCTCAATAAAGTATGGAAATTAGTTGATGAAAACAAGCAGACAACCGTTACGAAAGAAATGGAAAGACTACGCCACAAAATGGTTCATGATATCACACTACGTATGGAAAGTTTCAATCTTAATACAGTAGTAAGCGGTTTTATGGAATATACCAATAAACTGATTGACCTTCAGAAAAAAGAGGGAGGAATTGATCAAGATACAATTGAAACGCTTATTATTCTTTTGGCACCCTTTACACCACACATTAGTGAAGAGTTATGGGAGGCTGTAGGAGGAGTGGGCAGTGTATTTGCAAATCAATGGCCAACTTACGACGAAGAAAAAATGAAAGAAGATGAAATAGAAATAGCTATTCAAATAAGCGGCAAGGTAGCCGGAAAAATAAGAGTAGCTATAGATGAAGAGGAAGCCAGTGTACTGGCTAAAGCCAAACTGGCAGCGGCAGCTAAGCTTGAAGGCAAAGTAATTGTAAAAGAAATTTATGTTAAAGGGCGCATTGTCAACATTGTAGCCAAATAGCAGTATGGAGTTTATAAAAAAGACCTGTTACTATAAAGTGCGTATCACGCACTTGTAGTGGCAGGTCTTTTTTAAAGTAAACACTATATGAGGAAAAGAAAACCAGTAAAGAACTATAAATCAGCTCATTTGCGAGGTAAGCATAGTGATAAGTGCCTCAAACTGGCTGCGTTTATTAGCAGGAATACGCGTTTTAAGATAGCTTAGCAATGCAGCCTGCATATCAGGGGTAAAATTGATGTTTCTTTTTTTGGCCTCATTAGAGATAGCCATTAAGGTCCCTATCACTTCTATATCACTTTTAGAAGATAAGGAGTTGATGGTACTCTGTAAAGTAGACATAAAATTTTTATCTACTTCAGCAAAAGCCGGGTGTTTTGTTAGATCCATATGGGAGCCTCCTATTTTTATTTTATTTCATAAAGGAAGATAATACTTTAAGGATTTGAAGTTGATTAGGTTCAAGAATGCCAGAAAGTTTATCAAGGATATCAGTGGGATTGATAGAAGGGGGCGGAGAACCATGAGGTGTTGCATTTTGAGATTGCGGCCTTTGGGAGGGGGTAACATGCATGTTGGGAGTTTGCTGACTTTTATTGACATAAGGTTCACCGCTTGTATCATTATTTTTGACAGCTAATAAATCTCTGAACTCAGAAAGTTTCAAAATAGCATCTATAAAATAACCCCTATCATCAGAAAGATTTGATCTTAAATCATTGAGGAAATTTTTTTCCCATCCTGAATCACGAGGACGTGCTATGGATCTTACGAATTCCTCTTTTGAAAACAAATCTATTGTAGACATAAGTTCGACAGCTTTAATAAAAACAGCGACACCTTTTTGCTTGTCAGAATCTAAATAGGGAATCATCGATTTAGATATGGTCAGAAAATCGTTATTCGTAGCAGAATCTATTGATCGCATAAAAATCCTCCTTTACTAATAGTATCTTTTATAATGTATGACTAAACATAAATATATTAGAACCAATTAAGTTATTTTTATAAGAGAAGAAGAATAAAATGTTAATGAAAACTAACAGTTGAAAGAGTTGATAAGTCATGGGAAAAGAACTCATTGTCCTAAACCTAGAAAGAGATCTAAATGAAATAGCAAATCTTATATGGGGATATATGGACAAAACATACATATCCGAGCTAAAGACTAAAATAGACGGCTATAGATCAGAATGCCAATCTAACTTGTGTAAAGAGGCAGAGCTGATCAGAGCAGTTATTCCGTTTATGTCAGAAGAAAAAAAAGTACTGGAGTTTGTAGTGGAACTTATGACGTACAATGATATTATAGAAAAAAGTTTTAATGACTACGATGAATTAGCTAATTTATACAGAGATGAAAATAAAGAAAAAGAAACGTTAAAAAAGCTTACCTATAAATTAATTCTTTTTAAATTAATAACAGCCATAGAAAAAGGTGGTATAGAGAAAAAATAGAATCATGTAAAAAGGGGAATATCCACTAAGATATCCCCTTTTTATTGTAATCTCTTGATGAAATAATAGTAATCTTTTAACAATATATTATTGAATTTCGTTACGGAAGATGCCGCCATTGCAATCATTCATAAAGAAAAAATAAACAAGAACTGCTAAGATAATCCACATAAAGGTGTTGTTGCCACAGCCATTGAATAATCCACCAAGTGAATTGCCGCCGCTGCCGCCGAATACGCCACAGCCACTGCCCCAGTTACTGAAGAGTAAGAAAGCTAAAAGTATCCATATCCAAAGATTACCACTGTCACCCATTCTAAAATCATCCATTATATTTACCTCCTATATTAAAAAATAAATGTTAATAATTCTTTTCCAAATAATAAAACAACACCAAGTAAGATAAGTAATAAACCCAATCCACTTGAAAAAAATAAAGCTGCCAATATGAGTAATGCGGGTAGTAACCAGGACTTTTTACAGTCACATTGATGACATGGGCTGCAATTATTATAAGGATTAGTATTGCAATTGCAGCACCCGTTAAAACAAGGCATATTTGACCTCCTTATAAATACATCATATTTTATTGTATTATAGAAATTTCAAAAAAATGACTTAAATAACTAATAAACGGAAAAATTATATTTTTTTCTTGCGCTTGTATTATTTTTCTTAAGTCATAAAAGTATTTGGAGAAACAAAGCGGATCATACTAAGTAAAGTTGCATTTTCAAAAGAAAGCTTTGTTTCTAATTCTTAATATCTTCATTAATATAGTATGAGATATGGAAAAAAATGTTACAAATGTAAAAAAATTTTTATCAAAATCGTTATTGACAGAGCAAGTATAATTGTATACAATTATACATATAAAAATTGTCGGACAATTAAAAGTGGTAGATACAAAAAATTCAAGAGGTGATAAAATGTTTGAATTAAATAAAAGAACAAATTTGCTTGAAAGTCCTGAATATAGGTATCAGTTAGAAGAACGCAGTGAAGCTAATATGTTTAGAGAATTTTATCCATATGACGAAGTGCCTAAAATTGCATTCAATAATGTGCGTGTACCAATGGTTATGCCAGAAGAAATTCTCATAACAGATACAACTTTTAGAGATGGACAGCAGTCAAGAGCGCCTTATACAACAGAGCAAATCGTTCATATTTATAAATTACTCAGTAAACTAAGCGGCCCTAATGGTATCATTAGACAAAGTGAATTTTTCTTATATAGTGAAAAAGATAGGCAGGCTGTCTATAAATGTATGGAGCTTGGCTATGAATTTCCACAGATTACATCTTGGATTAGAGCGTCAGAAAAAGATTTTGAACTTGTTAAGCAGATGGGAATTAAAGAAACAGGTATATTAGTAAGTTGTTCAGATTATCATATATTTCATAAGCTCCATATGAAAAGATCAGAAGCTATTGCGCACTATACAAAGATTGTTAAACAGTGCATAGAAAAGGGAGTCATTCCAAGGTGTCATTTTGAGGATATTACCCGTGCGGATATTTATAATTTTATTGTTCCTTTTGTAAGAGAACTTATGAAATTAAGTGAAGAGACAGGCATTCCAATTAAAATAAGAGCTTGTGATACGATGGGTTATGGTGTCGGTTATCCAGGAGCCATGATTCCAAGAAGTGTGCCGGGTATTATATTTGCACTTCATCAGTATGGAGGAGTACCTCATGAATGGATTGAGTGGCATGGTCACAATGACTTTTATCGTGCAGTAGCCAACTCGACGACAGCTTGGTTATATGGCTGCAGTGCGGTGAACTGCTCGTTGTTTGGAATAGGTGAAAGAACGGGAAATACGCCGTTAGAAGCGATGGTATTTGAATATGCACAGCTCAGAGGGACGCTAGATGGAATGGATACAAGAGTAATCACTGAACTGGCTGAGTACTTCCAAAATGTGATTGGAGAAAAAATACCAGAAAGAACACCTTTTGTAGGAGAAAATTTTAATGTTACAAGAGCAGGCATTCATGCAGATGGTCTTCTTAAAAATGAGGAGATTTACAATGTTTTTGATACTGATAAATTTTTAAATAGGCCAGTTAGGGTATCAGTCAGCAATACCTCAGGACTTGCGGGAATTGCCCATTGGATTAATACCAATAAAAAGTTCCCAATGCTTAAAGACTTAGAGAAAAGCAGTCCTCTTTGTCTAGAAATTAAAGAATGGGTAGATAAAGAATACGATGAAGGGCGTGTCACGGTCATGAGTGATGAAGAGCTAGAGACGTTTATTGAAGAGTATCTTGCAAAAAACACCGCTCAAAAAACGACTGAATAATAGAGTGTATTAGCATAGGAATTGGACAAATAGGTGTAAATTTTGGTATAATAGCAAATAGATTAAAGTATCAATAAAACATATCAGGAGGTTAGAGCGATGGATAAATTACAGACTGCCAGAGAGCATTTCAGTAAACTAGTTGAAGAACAATTAGCGCGCGTTGCAAAAATGAAGGAAGATACAGGGGTTGTTGACTACGCTAAGCTTGATAAAATTATTATTGGATGCTGCGGTGGTGACGGTATCGGTCCGGCTATTACGTTAGAAGCGGAGAGAGTACTCCGTGCAGTTCTAAAAGAAGAAGTTGAAAACGGAAAGATAGAGTTTAGACAAATTGAAGGACTTACAATCGAAAATCGTATTGCTGTTAATAAAGCAATACCAGACGATGTATTAGCAGAAATTAAAGCATGTCATATTATCTTAAAGGGACCAACAACAACCCCAAGTAAGGGAGATGGCCCTAATATTGAAAGTGCGAATGTAGCAATGAGAAGAGAATTAGACCTTTTTGCAAATGTAAGACCGGTGTCTGTACCTGAAGAAGGGATTGACTGGACATTTTTCCGTGAAAATACTGAGGGTGAATATGCCTTAGGCAGCAAGGGTATTATGATTGATGAAGATATGTCTTTTGATTTTAAAGTGATTACAACTCAGGGAACAAGAAGAATTGCGCAGGCAGCCTTTGATTTTGCTCAAAAAAATGGCAAAAAGCATGTGGCTATTATTACTAAGGCAAATATACTTAAGAAAACGGATGGTAAATTCTTAGACATTTGTTATGATGTTGCAAAAGATTATCCAGATATTCAAGCTGATGATTGGTTTGTAGATATTATATCTGCTAACCTTATTAATGAGAAAGTTAGAAATCAGTATGAAGTTTTTGTGCTGCCTAATTTATATGGCGATATTATTACTGATGAAGCGGCCCAAATCCAAGGTGGTGTGGGAACAGCAGGCAGCGCAAATGTCGGGAACAAGTATGCTATGTTTGAAGCGATTCACGGCAGTGCGCCAAGAATGTTAGAAACAGGCAGACAAATATATGCCAACCCAGCAAGCATGATTAAAGCGGCAGAACTATTACTTCGTCATATAGGTCATGCTCAAAAAGCAGATCAAGTATTAAAAGCGCTTAAAGCAGCAAATGATACAATTAAAATGACAGGCAGAAGTGATGGCGCAACAGGAGCTGAGTTTGCTAACTGTGTGATCAGTAACTTATAAAATAAAGTGAACCAGCCAACAGATTTTTGAATCTGTTGGCTTTTTTAATTAGTTCATTTTTAAGGATATTTTTAGATTTTTTTGGGATTGAGAAATAAGGTGTAAAGATCTAAAATTTAATTAAGTTAAGTTATACCATACAAAAATCTTAGCTTTATAAAAACGGGGGGTTATATATGAAGAGAATATTTGGGCTTTTTATGGCCGCTATGCTGATGACGACAGTATTTGCGGGATGCAGTAGCAAAGAAGTGCCAGGGACAGTGGCAAAAACGCAGGATGAACAGTCAAGTTCAAAGGCCGAAACACCAGAAACGACAGCTTCAAAAAATCTGGTCATTTATTGTCCACATCCGCTTGAATTTATCAATCCACTGGTGAGTGAATTTGAAACTCAGACAGGTGTTTCGGTAGAAGTGGTAGCAGCTGGTACAGGAGAACTTTTAAAAAGAGTGGAAGCAGAACAAGGTAATCCGCTAGGTGATATTTTTTGGGGAGGGTCTTTATCAACTATGGAGCCGCAACAAAGCCTTTTTGAGAACTATCAATCAATTAATGAAGAGTATGTGTTTGATGATATGAAAAATGTTGAAGGGCCTCTAACAAGATTTACAAACATACCAAGTGTTATTATGGTCAATAAAAACCTAATAGGCGATATCAAAATCGAAGGTTATGAAGATCTCTTAAACCCTGCATTAAAAGGCAAAATAGCACACTGTGATCCTTCAAAATCTTCCTCTTCTTTCGAACATCTTATTAATATGCTTTATGCGATGGGGCAAGGTGATCCAGAAAAAGGATGGGATTATGTCAAAAAATTGTGTGAGAATCTTGATGGCAAATTATTAAGCGGTTCATCAGCAGTTTATAAAGGGGTAGCAGACGGCGAATACACAGTGGGTCTTACCTTTGAGGAAGGCGGAGCAAAATACGTAGCAGACGGTGCGCCAGTGGAACTGGTTTATATGGAAGAAGGCGTTATTTCTAAACCAGATGGGATATATATTATTAAAGAATCTAAAAATATGGAGAATGCCAAAAAGTTTATAGACTTTATTACAGGAAAGGATGCTCAAACTATTATTATTGAGCAGCTTAACAGACGTTCAGTAAGAAAAGATGTTGCAGCGCCTAATGGATTAAAGAAAATAGAAGACATTCATTTGATTTACGATGACCAAGAAGTAGTTGTCGCTAAGAAACAAGAGTGGTTGGATAAATTTAAAGATATTTTTATAGATGTACAATAATATTTGAAATAAAAATCACATTTTAAGCCCACAACGCAACGCTGGTTGTGGGCTCATTTAATAAGGGGGAATCAATATGAGCGTTTCAATTAATGTAGAGAATGTAATTAAAAAATATGGTGAAAATGTAGTTATTCCAGATTTGTCTGTTGAAATAAAAAATGGTGAGTTTTTTACACTTTTAGGACCATCTGGCTGTGGAAAGACGACACTGCTTAGGATGATAGCAGGTTTTAATACGATCGAGGGAGGGACTATAAAATTTGATGATACAGTCATTAATGATATTGCAGCCCATAAACGCAATATTGGGATGGTGTTTCAAAACTATGCTATATTTCCACATTTGACAGTCAGACAAAATGTGGAGTACGGATTAAAATTAAGGAAACTAAGTAAAGTAGATATGAAGGAACGGACAGATAAAATTTTGGAGGTAGTTAAAATTACAGCCTACCAGGAGCGGTTACCTGAGAAATTATCAGGGGGACAGCAGCAAAGAGTTGCATTAGCGAGAGCAATTGTTATTCATCCCAGTGTTTTATTAATGGATGAACCTTTATCTAATCTCGATGCAAAATTAAGAGTTGAGATGCGCAGTGCCATAAGAGATGTTCAAAAAAAGGTAGGTATTACGACAGTTTATGTTACCCATGACCAAGAGGAAGCACTGGCAATTTCAGATAGGATAGCCGTTATGAAAGACGGTGTTATCCAGCAAATTGGCAAACCGCATCATATTTATGAGCGGCCAACTAATATATTTGTGTCCACCTTCATAGGTCATTCTAATTTATTTGAGGGAGTACTGTATATAAATGAACAAGGTAGTTATATAACATTTCAAAATGGGTATAAACTTCAGATGCCTAATAACCTGTCCAAAGAAATGACACAAAAACCAATTATTATCTCAGTGAGACCTGAGGAGTTCTCAATCGATCCTAAGGGACTCTTGGTGAAAATTAAGAGCAGAACCTTTTTGGGTAAATATGTTAATTATGAATTAGAGTTTGCTGAAGGCATGATAAAAACAGGACAGTCAACTATAGAATTTTCTCAAGATATTGGGCATGCAGAAAAAACTTATGAGGTAGGAGAAGAAATAAGACTCGCACCTAACCCTAATAAAATCAATATCTTTACTCAAGATGGTTCAAGAAATTTAATGGGGGAGGCAAAGCTGTATGAATAAACGCCAATATAAACTTGATTTTTGGAGTCTAACGACATGGGTTATTATGGGAGTCTTTGTGTTATTCATGGTGTATCCTTTAATGTCGCTTTTTATAAGTGCATTTAAAGATCCAACTACAGGGGTTTTTACGTTAGGGAATTTTATAAAATTTTTCGAGAAAAAATATTATTATCAATCCATGCTCAATAGTTTTAGTGTAACAATCTGTGTCACACTGTTGGCTATTATGATTGGAGCACCATTAGCCTACTTTATGACCAGTTATCACATAAAAGGAAAAGGTATTATAGAAATACTGGTTATTATTTCAATGCTCTCACCACCTTTTATAGGGGCCTACTCCTGGGTACTGCTTGGGGGTAGAAGTGGTGTCATTACTAAATTTTTATCCGATTTATTTGGTGTTCAAATGCCTTCTGTATATGGTTTTGGAGGAATTTTACTGGTTTTTACGCTTAAGCTTTATCCGTTTATCTATTTGTATGTATCGGGGGCCTTAAAAAAGATAGATGTGTCATTAAGTGAGGCTGCGGAAAGTCTAGGATGTAACAGCTATAGAAAAGTTATCACCATTATACTGCCGCTGATATTACCAACTATTTTAGCAGGATCACTACTGGTCTTCATGAATGCACTTGCAGATTTTGGAACGCCTATGCTGATTGGAGAGGGATATAATGTTATGCCTGTGCTTATTTATTCAGAATTTATAAGTGAGGTAGGTGGGCAGGCTAATTTTGCCGCAGCGATGGCAACCATAATGGTTTTAATAACAGCGTTGTTATTTATCGCACAAAAATATGTGGTTAATAGAAAATCTTTTACAATGAGTTCATTAAGACCGATACAAGCTAAAAAAATATCAGGTATAAAAGGTTTATGTGTCCATGCCTTTATTTATATAGTGATACTGCTAGCGATCATACCACAACTAACAGTTATTTATACGTCCTTTCTAAAAACCAAAGGCTCTATGTTTGTACCCGGATTTTCTTTAAGAAGTTATCAAACAGTATTTAAAAACCTCGGGAAAGCTATTATGAATACTTATTTATATGGTTTAATAGCTATTATAATCATCATTGTTTTAGGGATGTTTATTGCTTATATTTCTACTAGAAGAAAAAATATTTTAACCTCCGCTATTGATTCCATAACAATGTTTCCTTATATTATACCGGGTTCTGTGCTGGGTATTACCCTATTGCTGGCGTTTAATAAAAGACCTTTGCTTTTGAGCGGAAGTTTTTTAATCATTATTATAGCCTATGTGATAAGGCGCTTGCCGTACACACTGCGTTCCAGTGCAGCTATATTATACCAAATCAGCCCAAGTATGGAAGAGTCCTCTATTAGTCTGGGGTATTCACCAGTTAGAACCTTTTTTAAAGTAACAGCTGTTATGATGATGCCGGGAGTTTTGGCGGGAGCTATTCTAAGCTGGATTACAGTCATTAATGAATTAAGTGCTTCAATTATATTATATACCGGAAATACAAAAACAATGTCGGTTTCTATATATACAGAGGTCATTCGTGCAAGCTATGGAACAGCAGCGGCATTATCAACGATACTTACATTAACAACTGTTATTTCGTTACTTGTATTCTTTAAGATTTCGGGTAATAAGGAAATCAACTTATAAGGTGAAAAGATGACAATCAACAAATAATTTAATATAATTAAATAAAAGATTAATTAGGGGGCATACATGAATAATCAAGGGCATAATGAATTTAAAGATGACATTAGAAAAACCTTTGTGTTTTATGCGCTTGGACCTATTATAATCACGACATTTGTAAGCTATTTGGCAGCCTTTTTTATCTGGAATAGTGCGATTATTTATCAGACGAAGGAGAGTAATGAAAATATCGCTTCAAAGATGCAGCATACAATATCCCTTTTTATTGATAAGACAAATGAAATAGCTGTTAGCGATAGTTTTTATAAAATGTTAAGCTATGTGCAGGAAAGAAGAGAAGTGTATCAAGAACTTTATGCTTTTACCAATAAAATAGAAGAAAAAAGTGATTTCTATATACTGGATAATCATATGAGTATTTTAGCAGGAAGTCGACAAAGTATCCCGAGTTTTATACCAAAGGATAGCAGCCTGTCTTGGGGATTTGTAAATCGCATGAAGCAAAATCCGTACGAAGTTGTTTTTGAATGCAATAAAGTTTATAAAGAAAATTTAAAGATGACAGAGCTTATTATCGGGAGAGCTATTACAGACAAGGAAGAAATACAAGGTTATATAGTTTTTGTTCTCTATGGAGAGGAGT
Organism: Clostridia bacterium; assembly: GCA_029256345.1. Lineage (GTDB taxonomy): Bacteria > Bacillota > Clostridia > Lachnospirales > Cellulosilyticaceae > FMMP01. The sequence goes on from JAQSYC010000071.1 coordinate 10,523, forward strand.
TTGTGAAATCAATAGGGAGTTCACAAACTCAAGTGGTTGTTACAGATAAATACGATAATATATTTTTAGCGACTACGCCTGTATATGGCAATTTTCTAGATAAGTTAAGACAAGAGTTTAAAGCAGCTAATGGCTATATGCGGACAGAAAAAGAAAGGTATTATGCTTTAAAAGCAGTTATATTAGGAAATAAACTTTGTATCTATACAATAACGCCATTAGGCAACCTTTTATCGGTATTTATATGGGTTGGGGTTGCTTTTATTTTGGTATTTGCAATGCTTATTTTTGCCATTTTTATTATTGCCAAAAAAATAGCTTCTGAAAAAACTCAAATTATAGATAAAATTGTTGACGCTTTTCAAAAGGTACAAGAAGGTAATTTAGATGTAGCACTAGATATAAAATCGTATGATGAATTTGAGATCATTGGTGAATCATACAATATGATGCTCGCCAGTATCAAAAACCTCATCATTACAAATGAAGAAAGAGCAAGACAAACTGTTTTATCAGAGATTAAACAGCTTGAATCTCAATTTAATCCCCACTTTTTATTTAATACGCTAGAGCACATTAAGTATATGGCTAAAATGGACCCAGAGGCAGCGGGTAAGATGATTATCAATCTCTCAGAAATACTGAGGTACAGCATTAACAATAATATAAGTGATGTTACTATCTCAGAGGATATAGAATATACTAAAAACTACTTGCAGATACAAAAATATAGGTTTTCTGACCGATTCACTTATACTATTAATATAGAAAAGGGAACACAAGACTGTATCATCCCTAAATTAATTATTCAGCCGATTATCGAAAATGCTATTAAATATGGTTTTGAAAACAGAGATTGTCTCGCAATACGGATAAAAGTGTGTTTTGTGGAAAAAAGACTAATTATAGTTATTTTTGATGATGGCATAGGGATGGAAGAAGGCGTCTTAAGTCATATAAAAAATCTATTAAACGATTCAACAAATAAAAGTTCTCATATTGGGTTATATAATGTCCATAGGCGTATCAAGCTTATGTATGGGAATGATTATGGCATTGATATTATAAGTGAAAGATTTGAGGGAACCGTTGTAAAAATCATATTGCCTACAAATCAAAGAGGTGAATAAAATGATACGGGTATTAGTAGTTGAAGATGAAGATATCATAAGAAAAGGGTTTATACATACTATTAATTGGATAGCAATGGATTGCTTAGTAGTTGATGAGGCTTGTAATGGTAAAGAAGGACTGGAAAAAATACAGAAACATAGACCAGATATCGTCATAACAGATATTATTATGCCGAGAATGAATGGCATCGAGATGATCGAGGAGGCCAACGTATTATATGACTTTAAAAGTATTATTTTAACAAGCTATTCTGAATTTGAATATGCACAAAAGGCTATTAAGCTTAAGGTTTTTGAGTATCTTTTAAAGCCAGTAGATGAAGAAAAACTTTTTGAGATTATTAATAAATTGAAAAAAGAGATTCAGCAGGAGAAAGCCTATAATGAAATTATTGAAAAAACAAAAGATAAAGATGATATACATTTTATGGATTTAGATATTTATATTAGGCAGGATATGCCATACAATAATTATGTTGTTGAGGCGATTCAACAAATAAAAGAAAACTATTCTCAAAAGATAAGTATAGACTTTATTGCGGAAGCACTTGGTGTCAGTGCCAGCTATCTCAGCCGAAAGTTTAAGGAAGAAACATCACAGACGTTTTTAGAAATGCTTAATAAATATCGCATTCAAAAAGCTATTGAGCTTTTAAGAGCAGGTAATCATCGGGTTTATGAAATTTCAGAGTTAACAGGATTTAGTGATTACAAGCATTTTTGTACTGTATTTAAAAAATATACCCAAACACCACCTATGGAATTTGCTAAAAAAACTTCATTTATTATATATAAAGGCTAGATACTAGGAAAAAGATCGGAGGAAAAAGTTGAAAAAATATGAAGAGTATGTGTTAATCAGTGACTTGGATGGGACCCTCATCCGATCAGATAAAACAATTTCATCAAAAAACAAAGAGGCGATTCAAGCGTTTATTGCAGGAGGAGGTTATTTTACAGTAGCGACCGGCAGGACTGCACAAAATGTGTTACCTTATTTAGAGGGGATAGCTATTAATAAACCATGTATTTTGTATAATGGGGGGGCTCTGTATAATCTCAGTCAAAAAGAGTTCCTGTTATGTAACTTTCTACAAAAGGACCCGCTTTTTGATTATGTTAAATGGATTTTAGACACATACCAGTCTCTTTGTGTACAAATTTTCACTGTAGATAAATTATATGTTGTTAATACGAATCAGCTGGTAGATCCTGTGATTGTTGCAGAAAAACAAGAGTTTCAATTTGAAGATATTGAAAAGATTTGGCATAAAGAATGGTTAAAAATTATTCTTAATGGTTCTCACGAAGAGCTTTTAGAATGTAATAAACATTTAAAAGAACTTATAGAAAAAAACATTATCCACAGTGTATTTTCAGTACCTACATATCTGGAGATTTTACCGTTTGGTGTATCGAAAGGTAAAGCTTTGGAAGAATTAGTTAAAATAGAAAAACTCGACCAGAGGAAAACAATAGCTATTGGCGACTACGATAATGATATAGAAATGTTAAAAATTGCTACAGTAGGTATTGCGCCGTTAAATGCTTCTAAGCATGCAAAGGCATCAGCTGATTTATTAACAGTAAGTAATGATCAAGATGCTATTTTTGAAGTTATTATGCATATTTTACCCAAGCTTAAATAATTGATAAGATAAAGCGAA
>JAQSYC010000072.1 GCA_029256345.1 Clostridia bacterium
CTTGTTTCACTTTTTAAAAATGCTTTTGCGGATGAGAAATTTGAAGGCAGAGATATTGTGGTGACCTTAGATGACAGATATCAAAAAGTTATTGCCAAAGCCATGGAAGGCAGAAAAGGCGGGATAGTTGTTATGGAGTCCGCTACAGGCAAGATTAAGGCTATGTATGCAGTACCAGGGTTTGACCCTAATAATATCATCCAAGATTGGGAAACCTTAACTCAAGATACTGTAAATTCTCCGCTTGTTAATCGGACAACAAATGGTCTTTATCCACCCGGATCTACTTTTAAAATCATCACAGCCCTAGCGTATATCAATCAGACTAAAGATGATGCGTTGCAGTTCACCTATGACTGTACAGGCAAAATAACAGGTGATGAATACACCATTCAATGTTATAATAAAACTGCACACGGTAAAGTTGATCTGGAGAGCGCTTTTTATAAGTCTTGTAATGCATATTTTATAAAGCTGGGTGAAAGTCTCACTGTTAAAAGTATGAAGGCTGCAGCTGAAAAACTAGGGTTTAATCATGCCATCCATTTTGATATGGATTATGCAAAAAGCAGGTTTCAGCTTCAAGAATCAGATTCAGCTTTTGAAAAGGCAGCTACTTATATAGGACAAGGCAAAACGCTTACCACACCGCTTCATATGGCGATGCTTGCTTCGTGTATAGCAAATGATGGGGTGAGCATGAAACCTTATCTAATGGATTATTCCATGGATAAAAAGGGCAAATTAAAAGTTAAATATCTGCCTCAATATGAGGGGGTACTTATTGAAGAAAAAGCAGCTCAGAAAATGCAGCAGTTAATGATACAAGTAGTGAATCAAGGAACTGCAATGGAGCTTAAGAGCAGCCATATGACAGTGGGCGGCAAGACGGGGACAGCACAAAACGAGACAGCGGAGGATCATTCGTGGTTTGTAGGATTTGTGAAAAGTAGTACGGAGGCTAAAGATGGTCTAGCTTTTGCGGTCATAGTAGAAAATGGGGGTAAAGGGTCAAAGGCACTAGAGGTTACCCAAAGTATACTCAATGTCTACAAGCAGATTAACCCATAAGAGAAAAGACGATTTATAATATTTTAGATAAAGAGGGAGCCTATGATAAAAACTGTGAGTTGTGGAGGAGTAGTGATTCATAAGGGCAAAATGCTTTTATTATATAAAGATTATAAACAAAAATATGTTGGATGGGTCTTGCCAAAAGGAACAGTGGAGCTGGGAGAAAGTCATCAGATGACAGCTTTAAGAGAAGTGAAGGAAGAGGCTGGAATAGAGGCGCAAATTGTAAAATATATTGGTTCTAGTCAATATACCTTTCAAGGAAGAGAAGATATCATCAATAAGACTGTTCATTGGTACCTGATGGCCACAGAAAGTTTCTATTGTAAACCTCAAAGAGAAGAATACTTTATTGATGCCGGCTATTATAAATATTATGAGGCCTATCATCTGCTTAAATTTAGTGATGAAAGGCATATTTTAAAGAAGGCATATGAATTGTATAATGAACTGAGAGGCTCAAACAATCGTTTAGAGTATCCTTCAAAATCTACTAGGCATAAATAAAAACTTCCAGTCGATTTGAACTGGAAGTTTTTATTTGATGCCGCTGGCCGGACTCGAACCGGCACGTATTGCTACGCCTGATTTTGAGTCAGGTGCGTCTGCCATTCCGCCACAGCGGCATAGGGTTGTCTATTTGTCGAAATAAACGGTGTATCAGTCAGAACAAATAATATATTACCACACTATATATTAAATAGCAATACATACTTTTATTTATCATACTAATTAATTAAGAGGGAGATAAGAAATGCATGAAGACACAGAACGACAATTAATCAATCAAGCTCAGGCGGGCGATACCAATGCATTTGAGACACTGATAAGTTCGTATGAAAAACCTATCTATACCATATGTTTAAGGATGCTTCTCAGTGAGGAAGAGGCATATGATGCGACGCAGGAAGTTTGTATCAAAATCTGGAAGCAGCTGCATGTATTTAAGGGGGATTCTAAGCTCAGCACATGGATTTATAGGATTACAACGAATCAATGTTTGGATTTATTACGTAAAAATAAAAACAAGAAACAAAAAGAAACCTCCTTGTTTCAAAAAAATGATGAGAGCGAAGAAGAGTGGATGCTAGATAAGGGCAGTGAAAAAGAGTGTGTGGAAAAAATAGTTGAAGATAAGGAGTTAAAGGAAATTCTTCAACAAGCTATATTTCAGTTAAAAGAAGATTATAAAACAGTCATTGTTTTGCGGGACATCAATCAATATTCTTATGATGAAATAGCTGAAATACTAAATATTTCCTTAGGTACTGTGAAGTCAAGATTATCTAGGGCTAGAGCGTCGTTGCGAATTTTTTTAGAGCAGACCAAGGAACCTTACAAATCTTTTTTCGTCAAAATGAGTAACAAGGAGGGGACACAATGAAATGTCATGAATGTATGGAACAACTATCAAGTTATATTGACAATAGGTTAACACCAGAAGAAGAAAAAGAAGTTGGGATGCATTTAGAAACTTGTCCGTCTTGTACTGAAGAATTGGCGGTTTTAGAAACTGTTTTACAACAGCTCAATAAATTACAGGATGTAGAAGTTCCTCAGACCTTACACAAAGATATTATGGAACGTATTAAAATAGAGTCACAGGCTAAAAAGAATATCTTTTATCTTAAGCCATGGATGAAATATGTGGTAAGCAGTGCAGCTGTACTTCTTATTGTAGTGATGGTTTTTCAAAATTCAAATCTTACTATGAAAACAGAAAAATTAGACAGAGGAAGTGGTGACTATACGATGCAGTCCAAAATAGCGGATGAGGAGATGATCCTTGCTTCAGATGCAGGGATGGCAGACAACCAAAAAGCAGGAAAAGAAAGTGCATTGCCAACAGAAAACAGGACTTTTGCACTTGATAAAGTGGCTCTACAAGAAAGTGCAAGTACACTGAGTGCGGTTATGGAGGAATGGGAAATCACAAGTGGTCAGAAAGATGAGATTGCCGCCGTCATAAAAACCTATGCAGCAGAGCAAAATGTAGCAGCAGAGTATATGCCAGATGAAGAGCATGTAACCAGTATAGTTCTTTATCAAGTGACAGATAAAACAGCATTATCTAACCTTTTAGAGGAGCGCATAGAAGATTTATCTATTTATAAAAAAGAACAGACAGGAGAAGATTTGAAAATTATTATTAAATAGGGATTTATCATAGGCTGTATACTTGACACTGACAGAGGTTTTTGTTAAATTAGAGGCGTAGGATAATATTACATTGCAATGAAAAAGAGGAGTAATAAAAATAAGCAGATTCAGCGAAATTGGGATAGTGAGAGCCAATGACTACTTTTTTATGAAGGGCGCTTTGGAGTGATGCTTTTGAAAGAGGAATGCATTTTTGCATTCAATAAGGGTGGAACCGCGGAAGATACCTTTCGTCCCTTGCTAGGGATGGAAGGTTTTTTATTTTACTCAAAAATAATAAGGAGGTAAAATCATGAAGGAAAAGAATATGCAACAAATAGTAGCTGTGGCTAAATCAAGAGGGTTTGTCTATCCGGGTTCAGAAATATACGGAGGACTTGCAAATACTTGGGATTATGGTCCTTTAGGTGTAGAATTTAAAAATAATGTTAAAAAGGCTTGGTGGAAAAAATTCATACAAGAAAGCCCGTATAATGTAGGAGTAGACTGTGCCATCCTTATGAATCCACAAGCGTGGGTAGCATCAGGACATGTAGGGGGATTCAGTGACCCGCTTATGGACTGTAAAGAATGTAAAGAACGTTTTAGAGCAGATAAAATCATAGAAGACTTTTTTATAGAAAAAGGCGAGCCTCAAGTTGTAGATGGCTGGAGCAATGAAGAGATGAAAAAGTTTATTGAAGAAAACCAAATAACCTGCCCGACTTGCGGAAAACATAACTTTACGGATATTCGTCAGTTCAATTTGATGTTTAAGACTTTCCAAGGGGTAACAGAAGATTCGAAAAATGTTGTTTACCTGCGGCCAGAAACGGCTCAAGGGATTTTTGTAAACTTTAAAAATGTTCAGCGTACAAGCCGTAAAAAAGTACCTTTTGGAATAGGTCAGATAGGTAAGTCCTTTAGAAATGAAATTACGCCAGGAAACTTTATTTTTAGAACAAGAGAGTTTGAACAAATGGAACTGGAATTTTTCTGTAAACCAGGAACAGATTTAGAGTGGTTTGCATACTGGAAGGATTATTGCAAAAATTGGCTTTTAAATCTTGGAGTACAGGAAGAAAATATGCGTATAAGGGATCATGCTGCAGAAGAACTTTCTCATTATAGCAATGCCACATCAGATATTGAATTTTTATTTCCGTTTGGGTGGGGAGAACTTTGGGGAATTGCAGACCGTACGGATTTCGATCTAAAGCAACATGAATCACATTCAGGTGTAGATATGAGTTATTTTGATCCTACAACGAATGAAAAATATGTACCTTATTGTATTGAACCTTCTTTAGGGGCAGATAGAGTAACCTTAGCCTTTTTGTGTGAGGCATATGATGAAGAAACGCTAGAAGATGGAGACATAAGAACAATCTTTAAGTTCCACCCTGCATTAGCCCCTGTTAAAGCAGCTGTTTTTCCATTATCAAAAAAACTATCTGAAGAAGCCGTTAAAGTGTATCAAATGCTTTCAAAACATTTTAATGTAGAATATGATGAGAGCGGCTCTATAGGAAAACGCTACAGACGTCAGGATGAAATAGGGACACCTTTCTGTATTACGTTTGATTTTGACTCTCAAGAGGATAAAATGGTCACGGTTAGGGATAGAGATAATATGTCACAACAGCGCATCGCTATTGAGGATTTAGTTGCCTATATCCAAGGGAAAATGGAATTTTAATAGACAAATTTATCAAAAAATTATAACATAGATTAAAAATTTTAAAACAGTCTAGTCAATCGTTAATTTTATGGTATAATGTATGAGAAATGCTGATAGTAGCTAGTCCATTTAGTATTCGTCGCCAACAAAAACTAAGGATTAAAAACACTATTTGATGCAATGAAGAAAAATTAGGAGGGAAAAACATGAGCCAAAAATGGGTTTATATGTTTAAAGAAGGAGATCCAAAAAACAAGAATCTGCTAGGTGGAAAAGGTGCGAATCTTGCAGACATGACACAATTAGGTTTGCCAATTCCTCAAGGGTTTATTGTGACAACTGAGGCCTGCACAGGTTATTACGACAACAATAAAAAACTTTCAGAAGACATGATTGACCAAATCAAAGCCAGCTTATCTGAGTTAGAAGAACTATCAGGTAAAAGATTTGGTGATACAGAAAATCCGTTGCTTGTTTCAGTTCGTTCAGGAGCAAGAGTATCTATGCCAGGGATGATGGACACTGTATTAAATTTGGGACTTTCAGATGTCGCTGTAGAAGGTCTTGCTAAAAAAACAGGTAATGAAAGATTTGCCTATGATTCATACCGCCGCTTTATTCAAATGTTCTCAGACGTAGTTATGGAGATACCAAAACCACGTTTTGAAAAAATTATAGATGAGATAAAAGAAGAAAAAGGTGTTTCTTTAGACACGCAGCTTACCGCTACGGATTTAAAAGAAATGGTTGTAAGATTCAAAGCACTCTATAGACAAGAAAAAGGTGTTGATTTCCCACAAGAACCAGAGCTGCAGTTAATGGAAGCTATCAAAGCTGTTTTCCGTTCTTGGATGAACCCAAGAGCCAATGTTTATAGAAGAATGAATGATTATCCTTCAAGCTGGGGTACAGCTGTAAACGTACAAATGATGGTATTTGGTAATATGGGTGATACATCAGGTACAGGAGTTGCTTTTACAAGAAACCCATCTACAGGAGAAAATAAAATTTATGGAGAGTACTTAATCAATGCGCAAGGTGAAGACGTTGTAGCAGGTATACGTACGCCCAACCCTATTTCACAGCTTGAAAATGATATGCCAGAAGTTTATGCTGAATTTGAACGTATTTATAATAAATTGGAAGACCATTACCGTGATATGCAGGATATGGAATTTACAGTTGAAGACGGTACACTCTATTTCTTACAAACACGTAATGGCAAAAGAACAGCTGGGGCAGCACTTAAAATTGCTGTAGATTTAGTTGCAGAGGGTAAAATCACAGAAGAAGAGGCTGTTCTTCGTGTAGATCCAAAACAATTAGATCAGCTGCTTCATCCTATGTTTGATCCAAAAGCACTTAAGGCTGCTAAGGTAATAGGCAGTGCACTTCCAGCTTCACCAGGAGCGGCAGCAGGTAAAGTCTATTTTACAGCTGAAGATGCAAAAAATGCAGCAATAGCAGGTGAAAGAGTTATTTTAGTTCGTCTTGAAACATCTCCAGAAGACATTGAAGGTATGGCAGCAGCTAAGGGTATCTTAACTGTTCGTGGGGGTATGACATCTCATGCAGCTGTAGTGGCTCGTGGTATGGGAACATGCTGCGTATCAGGCTGTGGAGAGATTAAAATCAATGAAGAGAAAAAAATATTTGAGCTTGCTGGTACAGTTTATACAGAAGGAGACTACATCTCATTAGATGGTTCTACAGGAAACATTTATGGAGAAGATGTTGCGACAATTGAGCCAGAAATCACAGGAGACTTTGAAACACTTATGGTATGGGCAGACAAAGTACGTATATTAAAAGTTCGTACTAACGCCGACACACCAAAAGATGCAGCAAATGCAGTAAGATTTGGGGCAGAGGGTATCGGTCTTTGCCGTACAGAGCACATGTTCTTTGAAGAAGATCGCATCATGAAAGTGCGTAAAATGATTGTAGCCAAAGAAGAAGCAGAAAGAAGAGCAGCACTTATAGAACTTCTTCCGTTCCAAAAGAATGACTTTGTAGGCATCTATGAAGCAATGGAAGAAAGACCAGTGACCATTCGTCTGCTTGACCCACCACTACATGAATTCTTACCGCATAATGACGAAGACATTGCAGACCTTGCAAAAGCAATGGGCATTACCTTTGAGGAATTAAAAGCAACTGTTGAGTCACTGCATGAATTCAATCCAATGATGGGACACCGTGGATGCCGTCTTGCAGTTTCTTACCCAGAAATCGCTGAGATGCAAGCCCGTGCTATTATTGAAGCAGCTGTACAAGTGAAGAGAGAAAAAGGTTATGATATCGTACCAGAGATCATGATTCCGCTTGTGGGTGAAAAGAAAGAGCTTAAATATGTCAAAGATATTGTTGTTAAAACAGCAGATGAAGTGATTAAAGAAGCTGGTATCGCACTCACCTATCATGTAGGTACAATGATTGAGATTCCTCGGGCAGCACTTACAGCAGATGCGATTGCCGAAGAAGCAGAGTTTTTCTCATTTGGAACTAACGATCTGACACAAATGACATTTGGATTCTCTCGTGACGATGCTGGTAAGTTTTTGGAAGACTATTACAAAAAAGAGATTTACGAAACAGACCCATTTGCCAAACTTGATCAAACTGGCGTTGGTGAGTTAGTTAAAATAGCAGCTGAAAAAGGAAGAGCAACCCGTCCTGATATCAAGTTAGGT